>JAYTZB010000105.1:0-2299 GCA_043742085.1 Polyangiaceae bacterium | reverse complement strand
CGGCTCGTGATCACCGCTGCGTAGCGATGGTCCTCCGCGAGGACGAAGCCGCGCGCCGGACCGATCGCGACGAGGAAGCGGCTCGTGTCGCGATCGCGTTCGTCGAGGATGCTCGCGCGGCAGGGGACGCGCGCGCTCGCGGGATCCGGCGCCTGGAGATCGATCAGGAACACCGAGCTGCCGTCGGCCTTGCACGCGTCCTCGTCGGTGGGCAGCGACTCGCGGTCGACGCCGGCCCCCGGGAATTCATCGTTGTCCGACGGCGGCAGCGACGGGTCCTCGATCGCGAAGAGCACCGGCGCGATGCGCGACCAGCCGGTCGTACGACCGAGCTGCGTGGCGAGGACGTCGGCGTTGTTCTTGAACGTGCGCTCGAGCCCGGGGAACGCCGAGACGAAGTGTCCGTCCTTGCGGTACGCGTCCGACGGGAACGGCACGTCCAGGAAGCCCGGAAGCGCCTCTTTTCCGAGGCGAAACCGCGGTTGGACCCCGGTCGACGCGGTCGCGGGCGCGGTGTCGCTCGAGCATGCCGAGACGGCGACCAGCGTAGGCAGCGCGATCGGCAACAAGAAGGAGAGGAGCGGGACGAGCCCGTGACCGACGCGCATGGTCATCGACCTTACGCCGCCGCCAGCGCGAGGGCGAGACACGCCGAGCGACCATCGGTGGCGCCCTCGGCGCACCTCGTGTACAGAAGGGCCGGTATTTCTGGGAGGACGGCACCATGCGCATTCGACTTTTTCTCGCGGTAACTTCGGTCGGGCTCTTCGGCGCCGGCTTCGCCATCCAGGCGTGCGGCAGCACCACCAACGACGCGGTGACCGCCGTCGACTCCGGTCCCGAGGCCGCCGTCGAGGCGAGCATCAAGGACAGCAGCGTCCCCGACGCGAAGGACGCCGCGCCGCCCTGCGACACGACCAAGGACATCCTCGTCGGCATCATGGACGCGTCGATCGCCGACGGCGCATCGTCGGTCGGGCGCTGCCTCGGCTGCGCGAAGACGAAGTGCTCCATGCAGATCGCCGCGTGCACCATGGACTGCGACTGCCAGGGCATCGCGGGCGGCGCCCTCGAGTGCTTCGCGAAGAGCCAGAGCTTCGCATGCGCCGCTCCCTTCTCGTCCGCGCCGAAGTCGACGCAGCAGATCGGCATCGCGCTCGCTAGCTGCTTGCAGCAGAGCTGCCCGGAGGACTGCCAGACGAAGCAGTTCATGGACGCCGGCGCCGACGCGGACGCCGAAGCGGGTCCCTGATCGGGGCCCTGGCGCGCGCGCCTATGGAAGGCCGAGCGCCAGGACCAAGGCGCGGTCGAGGCGCTTCATTTTCTCGACGCCGAGCGCGCCGATGCGCTCGGCGAGCCAGCTCTTGTCGATGGTGATGAGGTTGTCGGCGTTCGCGCAGCAGACACGCGGCAACCCATCGCGTACGCCCAGCGGTATCTCGGTCTCCAGCCCGCGCACGCGCGTGGTGACCTCCATGACCGTCACCTTCCTACGGGCGACATAGGCAATGTTCCTCGAAATGAGGACCACCGGACGCCGTCCTGCGGGAATCGGGATGTCCGCCCACCAGACCTCGCCCCGTCGCATCAACGTCGTTCGGGGAGGCGCTTCCGCTTCGGCTTCCGCGTGCTGGAGGGAGAACTCCAGGGCTCCCATGTCGCGATGCTCGCGTTCGCGACGGCACCCGCGTCCCGGAGCTCGGCGCTCGTTTCGGGGACGCGTCGATAGGCGAGCAGATAGCTGCGCTCCTCTGCCGTCGTCGTCTGGTCAGCAAGCCATGCGTCGAGGGCCGCCGTGACGACGGCGCTCCGGGTGACGCCGAGCACGCGGCGCCGTTTCTCGACCGCGGCGAGCGTGTGCTGCGGCACGGTCACCGCGATCTTTGCCACCGTCATACCGTCATCCTACCGCGGTGAGCCCGCGCCGCTAGTGCTAGGAGCGCAGGCGAGCGCGCTGGCCGGCGACCCACGGCGAGAGCCGGGAGCCGGTCGCGCCGGCATCGGCTGCGGTGGCGCCGGTCGCACGCTCCATCCGCGCAGCGGCGATGGCGACGGCGACAGCGACCGCTTCGCGATCGGCCTCGGGCACGAGCGGATAGCCGAGGAGTGAGTCCTTGTTGCGCTCGATGAACCCGGTGTCGTAGTTGCCGGCGACGAAGTCGGGGTGCTGGAACAGCTTCTCGTGGAAGGCGAGGTTCGTGCGGATGCCCGTCACGACGTACTCGGACAGCGCGCGACGCATGCGCGCAACGGCGCGCTCCCGGGTCGAGGCCCACACGCACAGCTTCGAGATGAGCGG
>JAYTZB010000104.1:0-11314 GCA_043742085.1 Polyangiaceae bacterium | reverse complement strand
GTGGGCAGCGCGACGCCGAGCGAGGCAACGAGGTTCCAGCTCCGTCCGCGCGCGATGACGAACGAGCCCTCGAGCTCGAGGTTCCCGGCCAGCGCAACGGAGCGATCCTCCGCGACCCCAGTGCGCGACGAGAGATCCGCGGCAATGAACGGCATCCGGGCGCCGACGGTGAAGCGCTCGCCGAGATGACGCTCGATCCCGAAGAGGAACGTGTAGGCAGACACCCGTGTGCTGTCGAACACGTTCAACGGCGGCAGCTCGATGCGGGCCGGGCGGCCGGCGGTGAGCACGTCGGTCGTGGTCGCACCGCCGATGACGTCCGCAGAGAATTCCCACGGAGGCTCAGGCTCCTCCTTCTCGGCGCCTTCGCTACCGACCTCGCCGGTCTTGTTGTCGGCCCTCTGAGGGCCCGGCTCGTCGTGGGCCGAGGCCACGGCGGGGACGAGAAGCAGGGCAATGGCGCAGGGCAGTGCAAGCGCGAGGCTGGCTACGCGAGTCATCCGATCCGACTTATCAGATTTCCGCTGCTATCATCGGCCCCACGTGAAGGACCGGAAGAAGCGGAATCCCAAGAAGCCGATCGTGCCCGCGCCGCTCCCGCGCGTGCGTCGCATGTCGAAGGGCGTGCACTTCGGAATCGCGATCGTCGGGCTGCTCTTCGCCAGCCTGCTCGCGTACACGATCTGGCAGTACGTCTCCGCGGCGCAGCAGGAGAAGGACGCCATCGAGCGCGCTCGTCTCGACGCGGGCTCGTGAGCCCCGCGACGACGCGCCGGATCAGAGCAGCGTCTTGGCGCGGCGCAGCTCGATCGCCGACCACGACGACACGGCCTTCGCCGCGTCGTAGGCATCGGCGTCGGAGCTGACCCACCGAAGAGGCGTGCCCGCGCGGACCGCGTGGTCCTCGATGACCTCGCGATCCCATGGGCGGATGGTCGACGACGCGACCATCATCGCGCGGGGGTGAGCCTTCAGCGCCGAGCACGCGGCCTGGAGATGCTTCACCTCGGCGCGCGCGACGCCGAGCTCGGCGGCGGCGAGCGTGCATTCGCTCGCCACCTCCCCCGTGACTCCGAAGAGGATGATCGTGAGCAGCGGTTTGGGCGGCACCTGCGCGCGAGCCCTGGCCCGCACGCGAGGGTACGACAAGGACATGGGCATCATGTCCGAGCTCGGCTGCAAGAACCGCTGCACTCCGAGACCGCGCTCGAACCTGCCGCAATCGCGTCGGGACCGCGCGGCCGGCGGCCGGTGCGCTCGGTCGCGCGGCCCCTTGCTTCTCGTTCTGCCGAGGAGGCGCCATGCGATCTGCAAAACGCGCGACCCGGAGCCCCCGCGATCCAGCACGCGGTCGTCGCCATCCATGAAGTAGCTTTTTTACCGACGGATCGTGAATTCCCCCGGCGGGTACGTGCGGTGCAGCGACCAGGGATGCATGCGTCGTGATCGCTCCGTCATTCCAGTCCGAGCGCTGATTTCTGGGCTCCTCGCGACCGCGTTGCTCGCCTGCGGCGGCGGCGGTGGCAGCGTGGACGGGGCTCCTGGTCCCGCCGGCGACTTCACGATCACCGGCGCTGGCGACGGGGGCGGTGGCGGCATGTCGTCGGGTGGCGGCGCGTCGCTCGATTGCGGTGGCCATGGCTGCGGCGTGAAGCAGCTCGCGCTCGGGACCATCGCTGCCTGCGCGCTCCTCGAGGACGGCACGGTCGCCTGCTACGGCGGCGGGATCGTGGGAACGCTGGGGCGCAGCGATCGCCCGATGATCGATCCGGTACCGGCACGCGTCCCGAACCTGAAGAACGTCGCGAAGATCTACGGCGGCGGCTACAGCATGTGCGCCGTCCTCGTCGACCGGACCGTGACGTGCTGGGGTCCCGACCAGAGCGCCAACCCGTACGGTGCGCGGCCCGGCGACCTCTTCGTCGTCGAGGGGCTCGCCAACGTCGTCGAGCTCTCGGTCGCGACGTCGCACACGTGCGCGCTCGTCGACGGCGGCGAGGTCTACTGCTTCGGGTCCAACTACTTCGGCGAGCTCGGCGACGGCACCACCGACAACACGAAGAAGGCCGTAAAAGCAGCGTCGATCAGCGGTGTGAAGCAGGTCGCGACCGGCGCCGAGGTGACGTGCGTGGTGCGCGCGAACGGCGGCGTGTCCTGCTGGGGCATGAACGACATGGGCCAGCTCGGTCAGGGCAGCGCCGACACGCTCGTCCACGTGGCACCGAGGGCGGTCCCCGGTCTCGCCGGTCCGGTGCGAAGCATCGATGCCTCGTCGGAGGCCGGCGTCGTATGCGCGCTGCTCGAGAGCGGCACCACGAAATGCTGGGGCGAGAAGCTCGGCGACAGCACCGGCTCGACGACGCCGGGAGCGACTGCGCTGTCCGTCGGCTGGAAGCATGCGTGCGTCATGGACGACACCGGCGGCGTGTCGTGCTTCGGATCGAACACGAAGGGTCAGCTGGGGAGCTCCAGCACCGCGCCGTCTGCGACTGCGGTCGCTGCGTCGGGCATCCACGGCGCGAGCAGCTTCGCAGTCGGCGGAAGCTCGTCGTGCGCGGTGTTCGGCGACGGCTCTTTCGCGTGCTGGGGAGACGACACGCGAGGCCAGCTCGGCGGCGGCCAGATCGGGACGAGCGCCCCGACCCCGGAAAAACGGCACTTCTGAGGAAACGGTGCGACGCGCACGTCGCTCGTTGCCGATGGACCACCGCGTGCACCCGCTCCCCGCACCTTTTTGCGATTGGAGGATCACGTGAAGCATTCTCTGCTGACGACCCCTACGGCGGATCGAATCCGCGACGACCTTCGCGAGACCGGAGACATCGTGACGCGTCTCCTCTTCGGCACGCTCTACGCGTTCACGAACGTCGCACAACACAGCAAGCGCAGCCACGCGCGACGGATCCGCATGCGTGCCGACCGGGAAGCGAAGCGCGCTCTGGTGGAGCGGGCCGAGCGGATCCGCAGCGCCGCGAACTGACGGGGTCAGGCGAGGTCGTCGGCCTCGGGAGTCTCCACGCGTGACTTCAGGGCCATGAGGATGCGTCCCCACTTGGTGGTGCATCGCGCGAACGCGTCGTTCGTCTCGCGCCAGTTCCGATGCGCGAAGCGAACGACCGTCTCGCGGCCCTCCTGAGCGAAGGCGAAGACGATGTCCGTGCCAATCCACTCCGGCGGGCCGGCGGTGCAGCGCCATGCGACGCCGGCGCCCTCGACGCCGTCGGCGAGCTCCAGACGACGTACCGCGAGCTCGTCGTCGTTCGCGTTGTCGCTCGCCCACCAGGGGCGAAGGAGCTCGTTCTCGGTGACGGCGCGGAGAACCTCCGTGGGCGAGGCGCTCATGCGGAGGCAGTGAAAGATGTCGGCCATGTGCTCTCCTTTTCTCGGAACGTTCAGAACGTGAAGACGGGACCGCCGATGCGGCCACGGCGCGAGTCGCTCGAGCCCGACGGCTGCGCGAGGTACCAGATGATGCCGCCGAGCACGGTGACGGCGCCCGTGATGCCGACCGCGAGGCCGGTGTTCGCCAGACGCACGCCCGACTCTGCCTTCGACAACGACGGGTCGTTGGGCGGGGTCGCGCATTCCCTCGCCGACACCGAGCACGAGTCGGGCACGCTGCCCGTCCCGACGCCATAGAGAACGCCACCGGTGACGGCCGCCGCTGCGCCGATGCCGGCAAAGACGAGCGGCACCACGGAGCGCTTCGACTCGGCCACCGGCGGTTCGATGGTCTCCGGAGCCTCGCGCTCGCGACGCGCCGCCGGAGCGCGCTCGACGAAGGTGGCGATGAGCAGTCGACCGCGCTCACCCTGATTGAGGACGACGCGCAGCGTGGTCTCGCGTCCGTCGTGGACGTAACGGATGACGTGCTTGCCAGGATCGACCTCGTACGATTTGCCGTCGTCGAGGCGCGTGGCGACCATGGTGTCGTCGACGTAGACGGTGGTCGCGGGGAGATCGGCGGCGTTGGCGTCGCGCGCGCTGAACGTGACGGTGGGCACGAGGGTCGCGAGCTCTTCGCTGTAGCGCGCGCAGTCCTGCTGCACGAGCGACGGGCACGAGCTCTGCGCGCACGTGAGGAACGTGCGTCGCGCCTGGGCGATCTGTCCGCGGTCGCGGAGATCCTGCGCGCGGCTGTGAGCGTCGACGCACTCGTCACGCGGACCGGCAAAGCTCGTGGTGGGCACGACGAGGACCGTCCCCGCGAGCGCGAGCGCAACGGCGATCCGGACGCGCAGCGCGCTCGGCAACATGAGGAGAGAGGACCTTCGCGTCGGCATGATGGACTCCATGATCACAGGCAGCTCGGCTTGAAGACCTTCTTCGTGCCGTCGTAGAAGAACGGGGGATTGCAGTCGCCCTTCGTCGTCGTCGCGGGCGTCCCCGGCGGCGTGCTCGGCGACGATGCGAGGGCGGGCGGCGACGACGAGCGCGTGAGCAGAGGACCGCGCGCCGGAGGCGGAGGCGGAGGCGGTGGATGAAACGTTCGCCACTGGACCGCGGGCTGGGACGGGGGCGACGCTGCGGCCGAGAGCGTCGGTGTCGGTGTCGCCACGGTCGGGGTGGAGACGGTGGGCGCGGCAGCGGCTGCGCCCCCGGGGTCGACCGCGCCGAGAGCCCCGGCCGCGAGCCCGGAGGGTAGAACGGGCAACGTCAGGGCGTCGGTCGCTGCGCCCGCGCCGCCCGCTGCTCCCGCCGCCGTGGCAGCGGGCGCAGCTTCGGGGCCGCCGCGGAGCAGTCCTCCGACCAGCCCCGCGACCACGAACAGGCCTGCCGAGATCCACGGAAGGTAGCGCGGCCCGAAGACGCGCGAGCGCCTGACCTGAGCGCCGAACGTCGCGAGCGGCGACACACCGAGCGCCATGCGGAACGCTCCGGACTCGTGCGGGTGCATCGCGCTCACCGACGTCGGGATCGACGGCGGGCCCGACGTCAGCCCTCCCGGAAGGCTGTTGGGCGGTGCGCTCGGGCTCGTGCTGACACGCATCGCCATGCTGGCCGTGTTGCCGGCCGATCCCCCCGGGAGGCCGTAATTACCGAGCGAGAGTGCGCCCGCGCCGTCGTCGGGCAGCGTGGTCATGACCGACGCCGTCGTCACGCGCTGCATGCCGGAGCTCGGCGTGTACAGCGACGTGCGACGCCAGCTCTCCTCGTTGGAGGCGAGCGTCTTCTGTCGCTTGTCGAGGAAATCGGCGCCCGCATCGCGGACCCACTCCGCGACCGCCATCGACGTCGCCGATGCCCGCACCTGATGGAGCGCGCGCATCATCTCCTCGGCGGTGGCGTAGCGATCGGCGCTGTCGATGGTCATCGCACGAGAGACGACCTGCTCGAGCGCGACGAGATCGCTCCAGCGCGCGTCGTCGATTCCGTCGCGAGCATCGGCGAGCGCAGCGGTGACGCTCGGCAGCTCGCCGTTCATGACCGCGGTGACGAACGCGAGCTCGTGCCGTCCGTCGTAGACCCGGCGATTGACAAGGAGCTCCCAGGCGAGGACGCCCGCTGCGTAGACGTCGACCGTCCGATCGATGCCCTCCATGCGGAGCTGCTCGGGCGCCATGTACGCGAGCTTGCCCTTGAAGACGCCCTCGCGCGTGTGATGGGTGCTCGTGCGCGCCTTGGCGATCCCGAAGTCCAGGAGGCGCGGGACACCGTCGACGCTGATCATCACGTTGGCGGGAGAGACGTCGCGATGGACGATGTCGAGCGGGCTGCCGCCTTCGTCCTTCACCTCGTGCGCGCCGTGGAGCCCGGCGAGAACGCCGGTGAGCACCGCGATCGCCACGTCGATGGCAATGGGCTCGTTCGAGACCTGCGCCACCTTCATGAGCTGGCTGAGCGGGACGCCGTGCACGTACTCCTGCACGAGGATCAGCTCGTTGCCGGAGACGACGATATCGAGGACGGGAACGACATTCGGGTGGTGGATGCGCGAGGCGATGCAGGCCTCGTCGTGGAACATCGTGACGAAGTCGGGATCGTCGGTGAACTGCGGGTGCAGGCGCTTCGCTGCGACGAGGCGCGTGAAGCCCTCGGCGCCCACGAGGCGCGCAGTGTGGACGGTCGCCATGCCGCCGCGCGCGATCGCCGGATACAGCAGATAGCGTCCGAAGGACTCCGGCGGGCGAGAGCTTTGCGGCTCGTTCATCGAGGGATCTCCTGAGGGCAACGAAGCGGCGAATACCCGGTTACTCGAAGAGCTGGATCGCACTGCTCTCGCTCCAGAAGTACGAGTTGGAGAAACCACCATCGGCGGTGATGGCCGTGCCGAAGACCGACTTCGAGTAGTCGTGCCGCGCGGCGGTGAAGCCAGAGGTCGCCCCCAGACCGAGATTGAGATGGGGAAGCTTCTCGAACGTCGCGACGAGCGCATCGGGCGTGAACGGCCCGACGTGCGCCGCGAGGCCGGCGACGAAGACGCGGCCCGAGAGATAGCCCTCGAGTGACGTGAAGCTCGGCGGCTGACCCACCGCCTTCAGCGCGGCGAGGTAGTCGCGCACGCCGTCGCTGTTGTCGCTCTCGTAGTTGGGCACGACCTGCGAGACGAAGACGCCCGCCGTGTAGGGCTTGGGGCCGTCGGCGGATTGCGCGGCGCCGGCGTCCTTGAGTCGTTGCGCGAGCGAGTTCGGACCGACGAACGACACGTTGCTGAAGAGGATGGTGAGGCGCTTGCCCTTCTGGGTGCTCGCCTGCTCGGCGTCGTCGGCGTACTGCCAGTCGCGGATGCCCTTGATGAAGCTCGTGGCGGGGCCGTACGTGTCGGTCATGAGAATGCCGACGACGTGGTTCTGCCCGTCGGCGAGGAGCTTGGCGAGATAGGAGCTCGTGCTCACCACCTGCGCGGGCACGCTCGATTGGTCGTCTCGCGTGTAGCGGAAGCGAGCGAGCGTGGCCGGCGCGGCGCCGTTGATCGCGGTGAGCGCCGCGACGAGGCCGTCGTACCCCGCCTGTCCGAACGAGTCGTTCTGATCGAAGCTGATGAAGTGGCGAGCGTCGGGGACGCGCTGCTTCATGAAGTACTCCACCGTGGCGCGCGCCTCCTGCGCGTAGCTCGCGCGGACGTTGAAGATGTACTTGTGGCAAGCGCCGGACATGTCGTCGCGGAGGACCTTCGACGCGCCGGTGAAGGCGCCGAAGAAGAGGCTGCCGGTCTCGACCGCGATGGGGGCGGAGCGAACCATGGTCGGTGTGCCGACGCTGCCCACGAGCGCGAGGACGGCGTTGGGTCCGCGGACGAGCCCGCTCGTCGAGACGGGTGCGTCTCCGGCGATGACGGACGCGGTGGTGGTGGGGCAGCGCGCGGGTGCCGAGGCGGGCGCGATGACGTCGAGGAGATCGCGCGCGGCGATCTCGGCGCTCGCGGGCTGGTACTGATCGTCGCGGAAGGAGAGCTCGATCTGGCGACCGCGCACGCCGCCGGCGGCGTTCTGGCCGTCGAAGGCGAGCGTGATGCCGCGCTTCATCTCGGTGCCGAGCTCCTGGTTCGGACCGGTGACGGGCGCGCTCATGCCGATGCGGAGCGGGTCCTCGGCGCCGCTGACGCAGGCGGGCTGGCTGTTGCGTTGTCCGCAGACGAGGCTTGCGCCGCAGTCGCTATCGCTCGTGCATGCCTTGGCGTGGAAGCTCGGTGCGCACGATGTGACGGAAGCGAACGCTGCGAGCATGGCGATCGAAGCGAGCGCTAGAGGTGAAGAGCGGTGTCCAGGCATATCGGCCCAAGAGCACGTCTCGGGCCATGGCCCTGGGGGTTCGTTTATCCGGTGAGATGCGTTGTCCTCACGAGGTGCGGGGTATCTCCTGCAGCACGATTTGCGGGGAGGCGACAGCATGACGAAGTGTCGGCCTCGCTCACGCGTACGTCTTTCGCGCGAAGAGCTGGGTGCTCGGATCTTCGATCCGGTCGACGAACACGAAGCCGTCGAGGTGATCGATCTCGTGCTGGAGGCAGCGTGATTCGATGCCGTCGGCGGTGACGCGGAGGACGTTGGTGGTGCCGGGCTCGAAGCCCTCGACGGTGACACGTTCGGCGCGCGCGACGTCACCGGTGAGATCGGGGACGCTCATGCATCCTTCGCGCATGACGAGGTCGTGGCTGCGGTCGACGATGCGTGGATTGACCATGACGACGAGCCCAGCGCAGGACTTTGCCTTGCGGTGCCCGGTGACGTCGATGCAGAACATACGTACGCCCTCGCCGACCTGCGGCGCCGCGAGCCCCACGCAAGCAGGCGACTGACGCATGGTCGCGATGAGCTCCTCGGCGAGCTGGGTCACGCCGGGCGCGCGCGGATCGATCTCGCGAGACCGGCGCGCGAGCACGAGCGCGGGGCGCGTGAGGACCGGCCGTATCGCGACGCGACGGAAGGTGCCGCTGGTGGTCGCGTGCGGTCCGTGAGCGGAGGGAGCGGGGTGAGCGGAATGGGCGGCGTGAGCGGAGTGAGCGGCGTTGGGCTTGCGCATGCACCGCCGTGGAGCAGGGATCGGGCCAGCGTCGTGGCCCGCGCCGAGCCCGCGGAGAGCGATGGTGATGTGGGCGCGGCGGGGCCGAGGGCGGACGCGAGCGCGCATGCGCGTGCTAGTGCACTGTCAGGGACACATCGCTACGTTGATCTTCGTGCCGGCGATGTCGTCGAACGTGACGTCAGGCTTGTTGTAGGCGGTCTTGCAGAAGGCGCCCATGGTGGTCGCGTCGGAGACGATCCCCTCCGACTTGGAGTGCGCGATCTTCGTGTTGGTGATGGCCGGCCCGTCGTAGCCCGTCGAGACGCTCGAGCCCGCGATCATCACCGCGCCTTCGAAGTTCGTTCCGCAGCGGCCGACGTGATGGTTGATCTGCTGCCCGTTCGACGGGTCGACGCCCGCGTAGAGGATCTGCGCGTTGTCGATCTTGGTCTTCGCCGGATTGTACTGACCGCCGACGAAGTAGAAGCCCTCCCAGTCACCGGACGCGGGCGTGTCGCTCGTCGACGTGAAGATGACCGGCTTCGCCGTGGTACCGGCGACGACCAGGTTGCCCTGCGCCGAGCCGCTCGTCGCGCCGACGATGAAGACGCCGTCCATCTTCAGCGTGACGCCCTCGTGGATGGTGAGCGTCGCGCCGACCGGGTCGTTCTGCATGCCGACGACCTGCGTGATGAGCTGGTTCTTCAAGAGGAACGGGAGACCACCGATGTCGACGAGGTCGGTGTCCTGCTGGATCTTGCCCTCGGTGCTCGCGATGCGGAGCTTCACGTGCTTCGCGGCGTCGGGGATGGGTGCGCCCGCGAAGACGAACGCCTTCGCGAACGATTTCGTGCTCGTGATCTCGACCTCGGCGACGGCGTCGACCACGGGGCTCGTCGAGAACGGCTGCGTGAAGCCGGTGAACTGGATGGACGAGCCGTCGGCGATGCCGAGATCGGTGCCCACGCGAATGCCCTTCGACTGCACGGCGCCGACGACGAGGTGATCGACGAGGAGCGGAGCCTTCGCGTCGGGCGTGCCGTGCGCGGTATCCGTGAGCTCGAACGCCCACGCCGAGCTGCCGCCTCCGGGCCCGCCGTACCAGATGTTGACGTACGAGAGCGTCGAGCCCTGGTACGTGTCGAACTTGATGCCGCCGTGGTGCGCGTCGGGCTTCGTGGGATCGCTCGTCGAGGGGAACGCGGTGATGACGACGGGCTTGTCCTTCGTGCCGTTGAGATGGATCTCACCGGGGTCGATGCCCTCGCCGACGAGCATGCGGCCTTTGTTGCTGAGACAGATGGTGGTGCCGGCCTCGACGGTGAGCTTGTGCACGATCCGGAAGTCGTCGTTGATGAGATAGATCTTGTCGGCGGTCCATGTCGTGTCCGCGGCGAGCGTGACGTCGCCGATGTAGACCGAGTTGGGGAGCTTCGGCTTGACGAAGTCGCTCTCGGGACAGAGCACGGGCTTCGGGAGCTCGGCGCTCGTGCCTCCGTCTGCAGCGCCGTCGGTGTCGCCGCCGTCGTTGCTCGTCCCGCCGTCGGGCGTGGGAGTCACGGGCGTTGCGCTGTTCGTGTCCTTGCTCGAAGAACAGCCCACGAGGGCGGCGATCCCGACGACGACACTGACGCTCACACCGATTGCAGTCGATTTACGCATCCGCTGTTCGTATCCACTTCGAGATACGTTGTCATGTGGCTCATCCGGGTGACGCGTGGATGTGGGAGATCGGCGCTCGCCTCGAGGGCATTGTGGAAACCTCGTAGAAGTCTTGCCGGCGCAGGCCGGGCCATGCTCCTTGGAGGGATGCGCCTACCTGTCGGCCTCGTCTCGGTCATCCTCGTCGCCGGCTGTTCGAAAGCGCCGGCGCCGACCAGCGGCACCGCTAGCACCAGCAGCACGGCGAGCGCGACGGCGAGCGCAACATCGAGCGCCACGGTCGCTTCGCGCGCGAAGCCGGTGTCGCCCCGCCCGGGCCCGTGCGCGACGGACGCCGACTGCAGCGTCCTGCTCGAGCCGTGCAGCTGCAGCTGCTTGCCCCTCGTCGGCGGAGCGCCGACGAACGAGGAGTGGGCCGCGATGTGCGCGGGCGGCCACCCGCAGAACTGCGGCGCGGCGAGCCCGTGCATGAGGCTCGCCGCGACCTGCGACGCGACGACGAAGATCTGCCGCGTCGCGAGGTAGGCGGCCTCAGCAGGCGCGACCCGCGCCGCGACCGCGGGCGCTAGGCCTTTCGGCCCACCTTGAACCCATGCTTCTGCGCCAGTTGATGCAGGTACATGCGGTCCATCTTCGCCTCGCGCGCGGCCTGGCTCACGTTGCCGTTGCAGCGGTCGATCAGCGGCCCGAGATACGACTTCTCGAACGCGGCGATCGCGCTCTCCTTTGCCACGCGAAACGGAACGTCGCTCGGCGGAGCGTCGGACGCATGCGAGCGCGGGGGCGGCTCGGACCGGAGCTCGGTGCGGCCATCGGCGTTACGCACTTCTCCGCTGCCGTTGCCCGCGGCGTCGCCCGGGGCCGGGCGGCCGTATGCGCGGATGGTGCCGCTTCGGCGCGACGGCGGAGGGACGTCGTCGAGCACCACGCTGCGCTCGACGTAGTTCTTCAGCTCACGCACGTTGCCCGGCCAGTCGTGGAGCTGCATCTCCTCGATGACCGACGGCGAGAACAGCTTCGACGCATCGCGGCCGCCGAGCGACGCCAGGAACGTCTTCACCAGCAGCGGAATGTCCTCGACCCGATCACGCAGCGACGGCACCCGAACGCTCACCTTCGCGAGCCGGTAGTAGAGGTCCTCGCGGAACCGACCACGGTTCACCTCTCGCTCGAGATCACGATTCGTCGCCGCGATGACGCGCACGTC
>JAYTZB010000103.1:0-1633 GCA_043742085.1 Polyangiaceae bacterium | reverse complement strand
CACCTGCATCGCGTAGATCTCGGGGAAGGTGATGGCGAGCCGGCATCCGCGATGACCGAGCATCGGGTTGAACTCGTGGAGGTCCTTGATGCGCTTCTCGACGTGCGCGACGGACACGCCGAGCGTCACGGCGAGCTCGTCGATCTGCTTCTTCTCGTGGGGCAGGAACTCGTGAAGCGGCGGATCGAGGAGACGGATGGTGACCGGCAAGCCCTGCATGGCGCGGAAGATCTCCGCGAAGTCGGCCTTCTGCTCGGGCAGCAGCTTGGCGAGCGCCTTCTCGCGGGCCACCACGTCGTCGGCGAGGATCATCTCGCGCACCGCGCGGATGCGCGACTCGTTGAAGAACATGTGCTCGGTGCGACAGAGGCCGATCCCCTCGGCGCCGAACGCGCGCGCGGTGCGTGCGTCGAGCGGCGTGTCGGCATTCGCGCGCACCTTCATGGTGCGGACCTGGTCGGCCCAGCCCATGAGCTCGGCGAACTCGCCGGTGAGCGCGGCGTTCACGGTGGGGAGCGCGCCCTGGTAGACGTGGCCCGCGCCTCCGTCGAGCGTGATCATGTCGCCCTTCTTCAGCTTCACCTGGTCGATGGGGCGGCCGTCGTCGTCGTACTGCGTGATGGTGACGGTCTGCTCGGGGTAGCTCACATTGAGCGCGGAGCAGCCGGCGACGCAGGGCTTGCCCATGCCGCGCGCGACGACCGCGGCATGGCTCGTCATGCCGCCGCGCGCGGTCAAGATGCCGCGCGCCGCGCTCATGCCGTGGATGTCCTCCGGTGACGTCTCGACGCGCACCAGGATGACGGCCTCGCCCTGGCCGGCGAGGCGCTCCGCTTCGTCCGCGGAAAAGATGATGCGTCCCTGCGCAGCGCCCGGGCTGGCGGCGAGGCCGCGCGCGAGCAGCTTCTTCGGGGCGCTGGGATCGAGCGTCGGGTGGAGCAGCTGGTCGAGCGACGACGCATCGACGCGGAGCAGCGCCTCTTCCTTCGTGACGAGGCCCTCCTTGGTCATCTCGACGGCGGCGCGGACGGCGGCCTTGCTGGTGCGCTTCGCGGAGCGGCACTGGAGCATGTAGAGCTTGCCCTCCTGGATCGTGAACTCGAGGTCCTGGACGTCGCGGAAGTGCTTCTCGAGCTTCGCGGCGATCTGGACGAGGTGCTCGAAGGGCTCGGGCATGAGCTTCTCGAGCGAGTTGTCGGCGGTGCGCAGCGGCATGGGCGTGCGGGTCCCGGCCACGACGTCCTCGCCCTGCGCGTTGGGCAGCCATTCGCCATAGAGGATGCGCTCGCCGGTCGACGGGTCGCGCGTGAAGGCGACGCCGGTGGCGCTCGTGTCACCGAGGTTCCCGAACACCATTGCCTGCACATTGCACGCAGTTCCCCAGCTCTCCGGGATGTCGTGCATCTTGCGGTAGACGACGGCGCGGTGATTGCTCCAGGAGTGGAACACCGCCTCGATGGCTCCCCAGAGCTGCGCTTTCGGATCCGTGGGGAAGTCCTGGCCGGTCTTCTCCTTCACGATCTCCTTGAAGCGCGCGACCACCTTCACGAGCTCGGCCTCGGGGATGTCGGCGTCGGTGACCTTGCGACGTAGCTCCTCGGCGTTGAGGCGGGTCGCGTCGATGCCCTTGTCC
>JAYTZB010000102.1:0-11467 GCA_043742085.1 Polyangiaceae bacterium | reverse complement strand
GAGCCGTGCTCGGCGGCGAACGCGTTCATGCGGTAGGTCGGCGGGAACTGAAGTCCGGCGTAGAAGGTCATGCCCAGCGACGCCGAGTGCGACTGGAGGAGCACGTCAGGCACCAGCACCGCGCTCTTGAGCTCGGGATGCTTCCCGTCGTGTCGTGGATCTTGATTCGGGCCGATGTAGAACCAGGGCCACCCGTAGAAGCCTCCGCTCCGCACGCGCGTGACATAGTCGGGGACGAGGTGATCGCCCAGCTCGTCGCGCTCGTTCACCGAGGTCCACAGCTCGCCTGTCTCCGGGTGTACCGCGAGGCCCACGGGATTGCGGATGCCGGTCGCGTAGACGCGCTCGGCCTTGCCGTCGGGGGTGTACTCGAAGATGCGCGCCCTTCGATCCTCGGCGGCGTCGTCGTTGACGTTGGAGCGCGAGCCGACCGAGATCCACATCTTCGTGCCGTCGAGCGAGAAGACGATGTCGCGCGTCCAGTGCCCGCCGCCGCGCAGCCTTCCGCCGCCGGAGATGTCGTTCACCACCAGCTCGGCTTCGCCGCGCGCGCGCGCGTCGCCCGCCGCGTACGGGAAGCGCACCACCGAGTCGGTGTTCGCGACGTACACCCATCGCGGATCCTTCGGCGGATAGAACGCGACGCCGAACGGCTGCTTGAGCCCCTCGGCAAAGATGCTCACGAGCTCGGGCTTGCCGTCCCCGTCGGCATCGCGCAGCACGCGAACGCGATTGGCCGACGATTCGACGACGAAGAGGTCGCCGTTGGGAGCGGCACGGGCCATACGCGGGTTCTCGAGGCCGGTCGCGTAGAGGTCGACGCGAAAGCCGTCGGGGACACGCGGTACTGCGCCGTCGGGCCGCGGGACGAGGCTCGGCCCGTTGTCGACCGACTTCGTGGCGTAGGGCGGCGGTAGATCGGCAGGCGTCAGCTTCCGGCGGACGCCCGGCGCATCGGTGGTCCAGTCGCCCTTCGCGTCGTCGCCGGTGAGGAGCTCGCCGATCGCGTGCGGCCTCGACGGCGTGTCGGGCGCGGCGCTCGTGGCATCAGCCTTGTTGTTGCGACTGCACGCGCTCGCCGGCGCCAGCAGCGCGAGCAGCCCGAGCGTGACGAAGGCCGTCGGCGAAATCGGCGAGGTCATCGCCCGACTCTAGTCAGAGAAGGAGCGGATTGCTCGTGGGCGCAGCCTCGGGCTTGGCCGCCGGCGCCGCCGGCGCGCTCGGCGGGCTCGGCGGGCGCGCGGTGGCCGTGGCTAGGCCTGGTGCGGCAGTCGGCGGCGGCGGCTTGCGCGACGTTCCGGCGCGCGCCGTGACCGCGCTCTCCGGGGGCACGGCGCTCGCGGACGGAACCGCAGCATTCACGACCGGCGCCTTCGCCGCGGGCGGGCTCGGCGCGGCGACGCTCGTGACCGGCGTCGGAGCGGCAGCCGTCGCCGCGCGGTCGCGCGCCCTCGTCCCCCAGCGCAGCCACGCCGCCGCCGACCCACCGACGACGAGGAGACCGATCGCGAACGCCACCAGGAACCCCACCAGCACCGTCCGATGCCGGAGGGGCGAAGAATCATGCTGCGACCACCCCGGCGTCGTGCCCGGCCCAGTGCCTCCCATGCGGGACTCGCTGACGGCGGCGGCCTGCACGATGGTGCGCGCCTCCTCGAGTGGCGCAGGTCGGATGGAGACGCGAGGCCACTTCCCGCTCGAGGCGTGGAGGAGGCTCTCCGCGAGAATGCGGCCCGCTCCCGAAGCGGGCGCGAACGGCGCGAGCGAGAGCGCGAGCTGCTTCACGTCACCGAACCGACGCGAAGGATCTCGTCGCAGCGCGGTCGCGATGATGGTGGCGATCTCGGCGGGCGCGTCGGCGGCATGCGTGCGGACGTCAGGCGCGTCCTCGCTCACCACCGCGGCAGCGAGCTGGGTCGGCGTGCCGATCCACGGCGGGCGACCGGCGAGGAGCTCGAACAGGATGATGCCGAGCGACCAGATGTCGGAGCGGGCATCGACGTTCTCCGACGAGCGCACCTGCTCGGGCGACATGTACATCGCGGTGCCGATCACGCTGTCCGCGACGGTGAGCTTGGCGTCGCCGTCGGCCTGGACCTTGGAGATCCCGAAGTCGAGGACCTTAACGATCCGCGCTTCGTGCTCGTCCCCCTCTTGCGCGAGGAAGAGGTTCGCGGGCTTGAGATCGCGATGGATGATGCCTATCTGGTGTGCGGCGATCATCGCGGAGCACGCCTGGAGCACGATATCGACGGCCTCCGCGTACGGCAGCCGGCCACGTCGATCGAGCTCGACCTGGAGGTCGTGGCCCTCCAGGAACTCCATCACCATGTACGGCAGGCCTTCGGCCGTGACGTCGACATCCATCACGCGCACCGCGTGCCGGTTGCGAAGCTGTCCCGACGCGCGTGCCTCGCGCTCGAAGCGCGTCACGATGATGTCGTGCGCGAGCATCTCGGGCAGGAGCATCTTCACCGCCACGCGCTGGCGGAGCTTGAGATGCGTCGCCTCGAAGACGACACCCATGCCGCCCTCGCCGATCACCTTCACGATCGCGTACTTTCCCGCGATCACTTGCCCCGGTACGGGCAGCGCGTGCGCGGCAGGCTGACGCTCGCCCGGGATCATCCGCTCGATCGTATCGCCTCGGATGCGCGCTGTCGCAAACAGTGAGGGCACGTCCGTTTACGGCCGCAGCCCGATGTGTAACCTGGACGTGCACTGATGCCGCGGAGCTTTCGACCCTCACCAGGCGCGCCCGCAGTCTTCGCGGGCGGATCCGCAGAGGGCGCCGTCGACGGGTCCTTGTCGCGGTCGAGTGAGGCGGAGCTGCTCTCCGCTCTCGCCCCGCCGGACGAGAGCAGCGCGACCGCGATGTCGGAGCGCGTCGTCTGCGAGCACGCCGACCGTTGCGGGGGATGCCCGATCATCGCGTTGCCCTACGGCGAGCAGCTGGCGATGAAGCGTGGCCGCGTCGTGCAGTCGGCGTCCCGCTATCCCACGCTCGAGCTCGTCTACACCGAGCCCGTCGCGGCGGCCGACCCGATCGTCCAGTACCGCACCCGCGCCAAGCTGATCGTCTCGAGCGGCGGCAAGCTCGGCCTCTACACGAAGGGCGGCGGCCATCAGGTCGTCGACATCCCGAGGTGTCGTGTGCTCTCGCCCGTCCTTTCCGAGGTCGCGGCGGTGCTCCGGACACGGATCCAGGACGACGAAAAGACCGGCGGCTCGCTCGCGCCCTTCGATGCCTCGCTGTCGTTCACGGGCGCGGGCGGCGCGCTCCGCGCGGTGGATCTGCGCGAGGTCCACGGCGACGACGGCTCCCGCGTCCTCGTCACGCTGGTCGTCCAGCGAGGCCGCGTGGCGACGCGCGAGTCGATGGAGGAGGCCGCGCGGTCGCTCGCGAGCGCGGCTCCGTCGATCATCGGCGTGGCGGTGAACTATCACGAGGGTGACTCGCCGCAGATCCTCGGCAGCGAGACCAGCGTGGTCCATGGCGCGACGACCGCCGAGGACCGCATCGGGCGTTCGCGCCATCACGCCACCTACGGCTCCTTCGTGCAGGCCCATCGCGGACAGGCGGAGCGCGTACACGCGCTGCTCGTCGACCTCCTCGGCCTCGATCGCCCGCGCGCCGAGGACCAGCCGCGGCCTCGCGTGCTCGATCTCTATGGTGGCTCGGGGGCCATCGCGCTCTCGCTCGCGCAGGCCGGTGCCGACGTGCATCTCGTCGAGTCGATCGCCTCGGCCGCCGATCACGCGGATCGCGCGGCGCGCTCGCAGGTGCTGCCCGTTCGCGCCGAAGCCGCCGACGTGGTCTCCGCGCTTCGCCGCCTCGACGAGCAGAACGCTCGCTTCGACGCCGTCGTGGTGAACCCGCCGCGTCGCGGCATGAGCCCGGTCGCCCGCGAGCTCGTCGCGCGCCTCGACGTGAGCGCGCTCGCCTACGTGTCGTGCGATCCCGACACGCTCGCGCGCGACCTCGATCACTTCTCGCGCCTCGGCTTCACCATCTCGACACTGCGGCCCGTCGACATGATCCCGCTCACCGACGAGGTGGAGACCGTGGCGCTGCTGCGGCGCATCCAGGTGCCGGCGCCGAAGGTCGTCTACGAGGACGACGAGCTTCTCATCGTCGAGAAGGGCGCGCACGAGCCGACGCTGCCGCAGACCGAGTATGCATCGTCGCTGGTCCAGCGCGTACGCCGGCTGCCCGACGCGGGCGAAGCGGTTCCGGTAAACCGCCTCGACGTCGGCACGAGCGGCCTCGTGATGCTGGTGCGAACGCCGGAGCTCGTGGAGCGCTGGCAGGCCATCCTCGACGCGGAGACGTCCCGCAAGATCTACGTCGTTGGCACGCGCGGTGTCACCCCGAGCAAGGGCGCCATCACGCGCGAGCTACGCGAGGACGGAAAGATGTATGCTGCACGCACGCGGTACCGCCGCCTCGCCGTCGCGAGCGGTCACTCCGTGCTGCGCGTGATCCCCGAGCAAGGCCGCACGCATCAGATCCGGCGCCACCTCGCGGCGATCGGCCATCCTGTCCTCGGCGACGACCGCTACGGTCACGCGCCGACCAACCGCTTCTTCGAGGAGAAGAACGCGCTCGATCGCACGTTCGTCCACTGCGTGCGGCTGGAGTTCGATCATCCGACCAAGAACCAGCGCCTCATCCTGGAGGCGCCGATGCCGGGCGACCTTCGCGGCGTGCTCGAGCGCACGAGCGGGCCGGGGACGCTTCGCTTCCTGGAGCACAAGAACGCGCTCGGCCACAGCGGTCAGTCGAGCATCCCGCCGCCGCCCGACTCGCTGCACGACAAGGGCAGCACGCCCGACATCGACTCGAGCCGCCCATCGATGCACCCCGAGCTCACCTCCGACGACGACGAGCTGAACGGCCGCGACAGCAGCGGCCGCTTCTAGAACACCAGCCACCGCACCGCACACCTCTGCCAGAGACCGCGGAGACACGGAGAGACGAAGCCGTCACGGAGATCAGATTTGGCTGCCGATCTCGATAGCACGGTCGATCGATGCGACGACGGCTTGGGGGGTCTCCGAGGCGCGGGCACGGGCGCGTGTCTCGAACCCAAAAATCTCCGTGGTCGTCTCCGTCTCTCCGTGTCTCCGCGGTCTCTGGTCAGCCTATGTGGGGCGCGCGTGTTTCAAGAGGCCCAGGGCGAGGCGGGCCTTGGTCGGCCAGTCGAGGGAGTGGCCGTTGTACCAGCGCATCGCGGCGTCGCGCGCGAAGGTGGACTCGAGGAGCAAGCGGCGAGCGGGGTGGCCGAGGCGGCCGTAGACGCGGCGCGCGAGCCACGCGCTCTGGAGCATGTGGCGACCGATGGTGGCCGCGCGGACCTCTCGCGCGTACGCGTCGAAGGAGCGGCTGCCCGTTCGGAGCGCGCGCGCGACATGACGCGCGGCCATGGCGCCCATCACGATGGCCTGGCCGATGCCCTCGCCCGTCGCATGGTCGATGCCGGCGGCCTCGCCGACGAGCAGCAGGCCGTCCTGCGCGAGCATGGTGGATGCCACGAACGGTCGCGTGCTGAAGGGCCTCAGCTTCACCTTGTCGATGTCGATGCCACGGCGCGCGAGCGCGCTCGCCAGTGAGGCCTTCACATCGGAGCCCGGCTCGAGGTTCGCGTGATAGATGCCGCGGCTCACCTGGCGGACACCATCGATCATCGTCGGGAAGTCCCAGTAGTAGCCCTGGAGGCCGTCCTCGAGCACCGACAGATCGAAGTCGATCATGTCGCGCGCGGGTCCGCTGTCCGAAGCCATCGGCGCAGTGTCGAGCACGTAGAGATGGCCCTTGCGCTCCGGCTCGCGCAGGCCGAGCAGCTTGCGGGTCGTGCTGCCGGCGCCGTCGCAGGCCGCGACGATCCGTGCAGTGAGCGCGCCCCTCGCGGTCGTGAGCCGGAAGCTGCCGGCGAGGCGCTCCATCGTGCGGAGGCCCTCTTCTTCGCGGACCACCACGCCGTCGGAGCGGGCCGCACCGAGGAGCTGCGCATCGAACTCGAGGCGTCGGATCACGACGCCCATCGCGCACAGCGTCTCGCCGACGGCACCCTGGAAGAGGACGCGCACGCCGCGCATCGCGATGAAGGGGACCTCGACGCGCATGCCGAGCGCGGCGAGCGCATCGATGCCGAGCTGGCTCACGGCGCCCGCGCACGGCTTGTCCCGCGGGAAGCGCGCCTTGTCGAGCACGACGATCCGCTCGGGCCGGATGCCCTGGTCGCGCACGAGATGGAGCGCGGTGCTCGCGCCCGCCGGACCGCCGCCGACGATCGCGACGTCGTATTCCGCTGCGCCAGTCATGCCCCGCCGTCGGATGCCTTGGCGTCGGGAAGGATGCCGTCGAACTCGGCGGCGAGATCGGTCACGAGCTCGTCGAGCTCGGCATCGCGTCCAGCCGGCGCAGCGATGGTGAGATCGCCGCCGCCCTCCGCGAAGACCTGCGCGAGGCCCTCGTGCGCCTCGACGATCCCCTTCAGGAACGCAACGTCCTTGGCGCGGACGACGAGCCTCCGCGTGATCATGCCTTCACCGATGAGAGGAGCCACAGGACGACGCGCCATCGCCTTTCTTTTAGCGGCTTACCGGCGAAACGGTAGAGTGGATCCGTGGAGAGCACGATCATCCGTCAGGTCAGCATGACCGCCATGCTGGTTGGCCCCAACGGTCGCGCCGCCGATGACGTCGCCGAGTACTTCGCGCTGGCCCGCCTCCGCGTCGTGCGCGTCGTCCATGCGGCCGCCGCCTGCGAACGGCTCGCCGTGTCCATGCCGCAGGTGGTGGTCGTGCTGGGAACGCTGCGAGCCGACGAGCGCGACGCACTCGCCGATCGCGTCACCGCGGTGGGCGCCCTCCTGATGTATTTCGACCCCGAGCTCGACCCCGAGACGTTGCAGGACCTCGTCGCGCGCGCCGCGGCGGCCGCCGTCGAGCGCAAGCTCCTCCGCGACGAGTCGGGCCCCGCCGGTGCCGTGTCCGAGCCTCCCGGCGCCGACGAAGACGTCGACGCGAAGTGGTAGCTCACCGCGTCGGGTGGCCCCGAAACGCGTCGTCACACGCGGCCACAGCTCGTCACACGAGCGGGTCGTCGACCTCGGCCTCGCGCGCGCGCTTCTCACGCAGCCGCTGCTGCACGTATTCGACCAGCCCTTCGACGTAGCTCTCGAATGGCGGACAGCGGACGTCGGTGTCCGCGAGCAGCTCGGACGTGTTGGCGAAGCTGTACGAGACGGGGGTGGCGAGAGCCTCGAGGAACGCGCGCGGGCTCTTCGCGATGCGGTCCAGCCCCGGCGTGCGCAGCAGCGCCTTCGTGAGGTTCGCGGGGATGAAGCCGCGCGGGCTCCGCCGACCGCCGGCCGACGCGATCAGCTCGAACACGCGCCTCGTCGTCAGCGGCGACGGATCTCCGACGTGGAACGTACGACCAGGCGCGCGCGAATCGCGTCCGAGCGCGCAGGTCGCGCGCACGTAGTAGTCGACGGGCACGAGGTGCATCGAGGCCTCGGGTCGACCGGGCAACGCGAGCGGGAGGTCGGCCGGCGACGTCACGATCAGCAGGATCAGGAAGTACGGACCGCCTCCGCGATCGACCTCGCCGGTCTGCGAATCGCCGACGATGGTGGTGGGCCGCACCACGCAGATGGGGAGCTTGGGCATCGCCGCGCGCATCATCTTCTCGCCGCGCGCGAGCGTCTCCTCGACCATGTTGCGGAAGTCTTGTCCCTTCTCGAGCTCGCCCTCGAGCACGAGGCCCGTGCGATCGCCGGAGACGAGCGCGGTGGAGTGGAAGACGAGGCACTTGAGCGAGCGACAGATGCGCGCCACCTCGAGCACCTCGCGCGCCCCGCCGACGTTGACCCGCTCGGCAAGCTTTCGTTCCGCGCCCAGCGACGCGAGATGCGCCATGTGGTGGATGCGATCGATCTCCGGCGCGAGCGCCGCGAGCTCGCGCCCTGAAAGCCCGAGATCCATCGAGGACGCGTCGCCCTCGATGAGATTCACGCGACCGCGCTGCTCGAGCGGCAGCGCATCGAGCGCATCGCGCGCCTCCGCCTCGGCGCTCTGCTCGACGATGGCGTGGACGAGCGTCCGCGGTCCCGTGCGCAGGATCTCCTCGCACATCTTCCGCGCCGCGAACGACGGAAAGCCGGTGAGGAGGACTACCTCGTCGAAGCCGGCGCGCGTCATCCGACGGAGCCTATACCCGACGCGCGCGGCGCGGTTGGCGCGCGGCATGCGTCCGGCGAGAGCGACCCGCTCAGGGACCGTTGCCGCAGAAGTGGTCGCCCACCGCGCGGAGCCAGCTGCCGAAATTGTTGTAGGTTCCGGGGCTGCAGAGATCGCCGGGGCCGACCTGCGGAAGCACGCAGGCCGTTTGCTGGACGAACGGGTTGCACTGGCCGGCGCCGTTGTTGACCTGATTGCGGCACTGGGTCATCGACGCGGCTGCGCACTGGTTGCAGCTCGTGTCCTGACAGTCGACGGCGCAGCCCGTGTTGCGGTTGCACGCAGCGTCGACGAAGGGCGCGGCGCAGCGATAGATGCCGCGCAGCTGCTGGAAGGGCTCGTCGAACGGCGTGAGGCATGCCGCACACGCCGCGTTCGTGGCGGCGAGCACCTGGAAGGCGGCGATGCACGTGCCGGTGTTCGGCCCACCCGCACACGCCGCGCGGACGGCGTCGAGGTCGACGGTGTCGTCGCAGAGGTCCTGGAGCGACGGCGTGACGGGCGTGGTGACGCCTGCGGGGCATGCCGCGTAAGGCGCGGGGCAGGTGGACTGCTGGTTCGCGCAGACGCGCGGCGTGACGAGCGTGTCACACGTCGAGCCGGCCGCCGTGCAGTTCGTGCACGCGACGCCACTCGAGCCGCAGGAGCCGTTGGTGAAGCCGATCGCGCACGCGTTCGCGGGCGTGCAGCAGCCGGCGCAGTTGCCGGGGCCGCACTTGGCCTTGCAGACGCGGCCCTGACAGACCTGGTTGCCGGGCGTGCAATCGTTGCACTGTGCACCGGCTTGGCCGCAGGCCGCGTCCTGCGTGCCGAGCACGCACGTGTTGCCGGAGCAGCAGCCGGCGCAGTTGCCGGGCCCACACGCGGGGACCTGACAGCTCCCGCCCTGACAGACCTTGGCCTGGCCTGCGCAGTTGAGGCACTGCGCGCCGGTCACGCCGCACGCGGTGTTCTGGTTGCCGACGGCGCAGACGTCCGCGCCGATGCAGCAGCCCGCGCAGTTGGCGGGGCTGCAGCCTGCTTGCGGTGTACACACGCCGGCGTTGCACGCCTCGTTGGGGGCGCAGCTCTGGCAGACGTTGCCGCCCTTCCCGCAGGCAGCGGGCGTCGTGGCGACGACGCAGGCGTTGCCGACGCAGCACCCGGGGCAGTTGGCCGCGTTGCACGTGACCGGCGTCTGGCACGTGCGCCCGTTGGGCTGGCCCGCGGGCACGCACGTCTGGCCGGCGGCGGTGCAGTTGGCGCACTGCTGGCCCTGCTTTCCGCACGCGATGGAGTCGCTGCCGGTCACGCAGGTGTTGCCGTTGCAGCAGCCTCCGCAGTTCTGCGGGCCGCACGCGGGCGTACCCTCGCACTGGCCTCCGCCGCCGCCGGGAGACGCGGCGCAGGTCTCGCCGATGTCCGTGCAGCTGGTGCACGCCTGGCCCTTCTGGCCACACGCGTCGTCGCCGTTGCCCATGAGACACTGGTCGCCGACGCAGCAGCCAGGACAGTTCGAGGCATCGCACCGAGACACGCTGCACGAGCGCTTCGCGGGATCACAGGAGCGACCTTGCTGACCGCAGTCGACGCACGACGAACCGGAGGTCCCGCACGCGGCGGAGTCGGTGCCGGCGAGGCATGTCGCGGTGCCCTTCTCGAAGCTGCAGCAACCGCCCGGGCACTGGCCAGGGCCGCAGCTCGTGACCGTGCGCCCGCAGGACTTCTTGGCGTCGCAGAACTGGAAGCCGTTCGCGACGCAGTCGGAGCACCGTTGACCGGTGGAGCCGCACGCGCGCGTGTCGGAGCCGATGCGGCAGATGCCGGCGGCATCGCAGCAGCCGTTCGTGCAGTTCGACGGTCCGCAGTTGCCGGGGGGAACGCCGGCCTCGGCGGGTGTCTCGAGCTCGAGGCTGGAGCGACCGCAGCCGGGCGTGATGACGATGAAGAACAATGCGCCGAGCACGCCAAGAAGGACGAACGCAGCGAAGCGGGAGACGCGGGAAAGCGAAGGCAGGCGCATACGGTTGGCCTCTCGGATGCAGCGTAGCGGAATGGGGCCTGTGCCGGTAGCCTCGTCCGCGCTCCTCCGCCGGTTTGCTCGACTCTTTCCGCCTTGCTCGACTCGTTCGCCTATCTCGGGATTCCGATCTTTCAGCGCGCGCTCCTCGCCGGGTGCGTCCTGGCGGCTCTGCTCGCGCTGCTCGGCGTGCTCGTCACGGCGCGCGGGCTCGCTTATCTGGGCGATGGGCTGTCGCATGCAGCGTTCGGAGGCATCGCGCTCGGCATGTTCCTCGGGCTGTCGTCGCCCTTGATGGTCGCGATCCCCTTCACAGCTCTTGCGGCGATGGCCATCGGCGCGATGCGACGGCGCGGAGGCCTCCGGTCCGACGTGGCGATGGCGATCCTCTTCGCGGTCTGCTTTGCCGCGGGGATCGTGCTCCTCAGGAAGGCGAAGCGCACCGAGCAGACGTTCGATCCGGAGCAGCTCCTCTTCGGCAACATCCTGCTCGTGGGGAGTGACGATCTCTGGATCGTGCTCGGCATCGCCGCGGTCACGCTCGCGTTCGTCGCGCTCGCCTGGACACGGATCGCCTATGCGACCTTCGACGAGGAGCTCGCGCGCCTCTCGGGCATCGAGGTCGGCTGGCTCGAGAGCGCGCTCCTGGCGCTGCTCGCGGCCGTCGTCGTCGCAGCCATCCGTCTCGCCGGCGTCGTCCTGGTGAGCGCATTTCTCGTGATCCCCGCGGCCGCAGGGCGCCTCATCGGCCGCTCGCTCACGGGCGTGGTCGGCTGGGCAATGCTCATGGGCGTGCTCGGCGTTACCCTCGGCTTCGTCGTCGCCCACCGCCTCGAGTGGCCGGAGGGCGCCGCGATCGTGCTGCTGCTCGCCGCGATCTTTGCGGCGGCCGCGGGCTGGCGGCGCATCCGCGCCTAGCGCTACGCAGTCCGCGCGCACCGCGCTGCGCATGCGTGAACGGCGTTGCGCAGGCCGGCGTCCTCAAGTGCGCGTTCTCGCTGAGGGCGAGCACCGCCGCGTCGCGTGGCTCAGCGGGCACGTGATTTGCTAAGTGGAGCAGTGGTTGAACCACTCAAGGAGCTGATGATTGTCACGCACTACCCGCCTCCTCTACTCTGCTGGCGCCTCCGCGCTCGCCCTGGCGGTCACGACGCCCGCCTCTGCCCAGGCGCGCCCGGGAGCGCCGGACGCCACGGTCGTCGCGATCGACGCGGGTGAGCT
>JAYTZB010000101.1:0-4939 GCA_043742085.1 Polyangiaceae bacterium | reverse complement strand
TGAAGTCGCCGAGGTGGGAGTCTTCCTCCTCGCCGATCGGGGTCTCGAGCGAAACCGGCTCCTGCGAGACCTTGATGATCTCGCGAACCTTCTCGGGAGTGACCTGGACCTCCTGGCCCTTGGACATCGCCTCCGCGATCTCCTCGACCGTGGGCTCACGGCCCAGCTCCTGGAGGAGCTGGCGCGAGACGCGGATGAGGCGGTTGATCGTCTCGACCATGTGGACCGGGATGCGGATGGTCCGCGCCTGGTCCGCGATGGCGCGCGTGATGGCCTGGCGGATCCACCACGTGGCATAGGTCGAGAACTTGTAGCCCCTTCGATACTCGAACTTCTCGACCGCCTTCATGAGGCCGATGTTGCCTTCCTGGATGAGGTCCAGGAACTGGAGGCCGCGGTTCGTGTACTTCTTCGCGATCGAGACGACGAGGCGAAGGTTCGCCTCGACGAGCTCGGCCTTCGCGCGCTCCGCGAGGCGCTCGCCGTCGCGGATCTGCTCGTAGGTCGTGCGGAGCGCCTTGATGTCGAGCTGGAGCTCCTCTTCGACCTTCTTCAAGTTCTTGAGGCTGGCCGAGTGGTTCTGGAGGACCTCCTCGGGCAGGACGCCGAACTTGCGCTTGAACTTGCGCTCGAGCGCGACGTCGCCCTTCGAGGTGCGGGCCTCCTTGCGGAGCACGTCCCAGTCGACACCGGTGCGCTTCTCGAGCTCGGTGGAGCCGGACTCGGCGCGCTCGACCTTCTGGATGAGCGTGCGGAGCTTGATGACGATCTTGTCGATGGTCTTCTTGTTGAGACGCATCTCCTCGAGCGTCTCGACCATCTTGTTGCGGTTCGACTCGATGTCCGCCTCGATACCCTTCTTGCGGGTGACGGCAGCGGTCTCGTGCTGCGCGTTGAGGTCCTGAGCGATCTTGTCGAGGTGCTTGACCTTGTCGATCAGGCGGAGGGTCTTGCGGTCCGCCTCCTCCTCGTCGAACTCGCCGTTCTCGTCCTCGGGGTCGCGGATGATGTCCTTGACGCGGATCTTGTGCTTCCGGAGCTTGTCGCCGAGATCGATGATCTCGCGGACGGCGACGGGCGAGTTGAGGATCGCCCCCAGGATCATGTGCTCGCCGGTCTCGATGCGCTTGGCGATCTCGACCTCGCCCTCACGCGTGAGCAGCGACACGCTGCCCATCTTGCGGAGGTACATCCGGACCGGATCGTTGGACTTCGAGTAGTAGCTCGAGTCTTCCTCGCTCTCCTTCTGCGCGCCTCGGGGAACGACCTTCTTCTCGGCGTTCTCTTCCTCGACGATGCGCTTGGGCGCGATCTTCACCTGCGTCGCGGCGTCGACGATCTCGATGTCCTCGTCACCCAGGACCGACATCACGTCGTCCATCTGATCGGCGACGACGTCGGCCGGCATCGACTCGTTGACCTCGTCGTAGGTCATGAAGCCCTTCGAGCCCTTGCCGTTGTCGCGTCCCTCGCGGCCCGGACCGTCGCTCAGATGCGAGCCGTCCTTGCCGTTGCCGTTGCCGTTGCCGTTCCGGTTTTTGATGGCCATCAGAAGTTCTTTCCGCTGCTGCTGCGCACGTCGGCGTGTCCGCCTGCCCGTGGTCTCTCGTTCCACCCGTCGCGACCCTCGTTCCCTCTACTACTTCGTGTACTCCTTCACGGTTTGAGCCCGTGCTTCGCTCGCAGTCGGTCCTGTGACTCCCTCAGGAGCTCTCGCTCGGCCTCAGCATCTCCATGCGCCCGGTACGTCTCGCGGGAAATCTCTGCGGCTTCTTGCGAAAGGAGGAGCCTCTTTAGCTTCTTTGCGTTGTCGAGCAAGTACTCTTTCGCTTGCTTTTCGCTCTCTGTCTGCGGGTCCGCGAGCCGCTCGGCCGCGAATGCTCGGACCCGAGGGTCTACGCCGGGGTCCATCTGCGCAAGAAACGCGGCGGTGTCCAGCTTCTTGTCAGCGGAATTCCAGGCCCGGCGCAGGGCCGCCACCACCTTCACGCTCTCGCCCTCGAGGAGCGAGAGCTCTTCGGCGATCTCCGGCTCATCCAAAAGCGTAGGCCATTCGACGAGTTGCGCGATCATGGCCTTCCGCTCGGCGACGCCGGGCGTGGGCGGAGCGATGCGCGATCCGTTGCTGATTTGCATCTGATGTCGCGTCGTTTGCCCGGCGGCGGCCTCGGCGCGCCGGCGCTCGGCCTCGGCCTTCGCGACCGCCTGCTTCACGCTGTGCTCGACCGCGCGAAACGCGCCCTCGCCCGAGCGCACGATGTCGAGGCGACCGGCGATGCGATCGGTGAAGCCCTTCAGCATCGGAAGCACGACCGGATCGTCTTCCTCCGCGAGGAGCTTCGCGACGAAGGCGATCCGCGCCTGCTTCTCGTAGGCGTCGGCCTGGGTGAAGCTCTCGTCGAGCGACATCTCGATGAGCGCCTCGAGCATCCCCTTCGCGTTCGCGATGAGGTCCTCGATGGCGCCCTTGCCCTTCTCGCGCGCCAGCTGATCGGGGTCGACGCCGTTGGGTAGGTCCGCGACGCGCGCCGACAGCCCGGCCTGGCGCACGGCCTCGCGAGAGAGCCGAACCGCCTTGCGACCGGCGTGATCGCCGTCGAGCATGAACACGACGTCGGGCGCGAAGCGCTTGAGGAGCTTCGCCTGCTCGGTGGTGAACGCGGTGCCGAGGATGCCGACCACGTTCGCGACGCCCCGCGCGTGCAGCGAGACGACGTCGAAGTTTCCTTCGACGAGCACCGCGACCTCGCTCTGCCGGATGGCGTGGCGCGCCTGGTGGATGCCGAAGAGCATCTGGCCCTTCGTGTAGACGGGGCTCTCCGGCGAGTTGATGTACTTGGGCGGCTTGTGCGCGTCGGGATCCGGCGCGGCGTGCGCGTTCGAGTCGAGACGCACGAGACCGGGACGCGGAGGAGCGACGCCCGCGACCTGACCGGGCACCGCGTCGCCGCGTGCTTCGGGCGGGAGCTCGCGAAGCGCGCGACCGCTGAACGCGACGACGCGTCCTTGCGCGTCGACCACCGAGAACATCAAGCGATGGCGGAAGCGATCGTAGTAGCCGGAGCCGCTGCTGCGCGGGACGAGCAGGCCGACCGTCTCCGCGGTGACCGGCGAGACACCCTGCGCCTTCAAGAAATTCGCGAGCCCATCCCACTGCGGAGGCGCGTAGCCGATGCGGAAGGCCTGGAGGACCTCGTCGATCTTCGGGTCGGCGCCGGGAACGAGCCCGCGGCGCGCGAGCTCCTCGAGCGCGTACTCCTTGTGCTCGTTCTTGCGCAGCTCTTGCTCGAAGAACGTCGCGGCGAGCGCGTTGACCGCATAGAGGTCCTCGCGCGCCTTCCGCTGGCGATCGGCCTCCGAGGACTGGATGGTGCCGCGCTCCTCTTCGATGGGGATGCCGGCGCGCTCGGCGAGCGCACGCACCGCCTCGGGGAACGTGTAGCCCTCGTGCTTCATCAGGAAGTCGATGGCGCTCCCCGACTCCTTGCATCCGAAGCAGTGGAAGAACCCGCGGTCCGGGTTCACGTGGAAGCTGGGCGACTTCTCCTTGTGGAACGGACAGAGCCCGACCCACGATCGCCCGCGCCGCTTGAGCGAGCTGACCCCCTCGGTGATCACCGCGACGATGTCCGTGCGTTCGCGCACGAGGGCGATGGTCTCGGGCGAGATCAAGGAGGAAACGATTAGGCGCAGGTACCCACACGGTCAAGCTGGGCGCGAGGCGCGTGCTCACGAGGAGATCGAGCGGACGGGGGCGGCGAAGGCGAGCTCCCTTCGACTCCGCCGGAGGACGCCCGAGCCTCGATGCTCTCGATGACCTTCGGCGCCCGCATTCCGGTGAAACAGCAAATTTCGCGCCGCTGGTAAGGACCGGGCATGGTGAGCGATAGTGCAGCGAGTCATCGATGATTCACCGCTTCGGCGCGTTCGAGCTCAATGAGCACCTGTTCGAGCTTCGCAAGGGGCGAGAGCTCGTGCCCATCCAGCCCAAGGCCTTCGACATTCTCACCTGTCTCCTAAAAGGGCGGGGCACCGTGCTCTCGCGCGCCGACCTTGGGGCACGGGTTTGGCCCGGCGTCATCGTCACCAGCGACTCGGTCGCGCAGGCGATCATGGCGGCGCGGGCCGCCATCGGCGACGGCGGCGAAAGCCCAACGTTCATCCAGACCGTCCGCGGTCGCGGGTACAGCTTCGTCGCTCCCGTCGATTCGGTGGCGGGCCAGAGCGCCAAGCTCACGACACCGGTAGCAACCCGCGCCGACCCCACGCTCATCGGGCGCGGCGCGAGTTTGTCGACGCTGCTCGAGCTGCTCGAGCGCGCGCGCGGTGGGCGAGGTGGAGTGTGTCTCGTCACGGGCGAAAGCGGCATCGGCAAGACGCGTCTCGTCGAGGAGCTGGGCGCGGACCCCACGGGTGTCGAGACGATCTTCGCGCGATGCTACGAGGGCGACGGCGCTCCCGACTTGTGGCCGTTCGCGCGAGCGCTTCAACGTCTCCGCGCCGCGGGTGCAATCGTCGAAGGAGACGTCGCGGCGCTTGCGGATGGCCGACTGCCGGCTCGCACGCTCGCCGATCCGAAATCGCGGTTCGCGCTCCTCGACGGGATTGCGCGCACCCTCACGGCGCGCGCCGCCACACGACCGCTGCTACTCGTCGTCGACGATCTCCACCTCGCCGACCTCCCAACCCTTCACCTCATCGCGCTCCTTTCGCCGCAGGTCCGGTCCGCGGCGCTACTCTTCGTGGGCGTCTACAGCCCGACTACCCCGCGGGTGCCCAGCTTTCGCGCCGCGATGGGCGCGCTTTCGCAGGAGCCCTCGACGGCGACCGTTCGCCTCGCGCCCCTCGGACGCGACGAGGTGGGCATGTTCATGAAACAGGCCATCGGGCAAAACGTGAGCGAATCGATGACCGCAAAGGCTCTCGAGAAGACCGGAGG
>JAYTZB010000100.1:0-3038 GCA_043742085.1 Polyangiaceae bacterium | reverse complement strand
GGAAGCCGACGGTCGCGGAGATCGCCGCGCATTCCGGGCTCTCGGAGGCGGACGTGCGGCATGCCCTCGCGCTCGTCACGGTCATGCAACGCTAGAATCCACGGCCGAATAAACATATTCGGTTGCGTGGGTGGATGTGTGTGTCAGAGCTGGCGCCATGTCTCTCCTGACCGTGCGCTCGGGCGTCGCTTCGCTGGCTCTTCTCTCGCTGGCCTCGGTCCTCTCGTTGGGCGTCGGGACGGGCTGCACGAGCGAGGACGGTGCTTCGGCCGCCACCGCTGGCGACGAGAGCACCGCCGACTTCGCGCAGGACATCAAGTCGAAGACCGACGCGCAGGTGCAGGCCGAGATCGAGGCCGCCGCGGTGGGCGCGAGCTTCACGAGCGAGAGCGACTACGGCTTCACGTTCGTCTCCGCGAAGCTCGAGGGCCAGACCTCGATGACGCAGGCGCTCGTGCGCGCGAAGGTCGCGTCGTTCGTCGATGCAGACCCCGCCACCGACAAGCCGCTCGCGACGCTCTACGCGTCGACGCGAACGTTCGCGGAGTGGAAGAAGGACTACGCGGCATGCGTTCCCGACCAGTCGCCGGATCCCGCGGACTGCGCGATCATCACCAAGATGAACGCCGCGCTCGACAAGAACCTGCGCGGCATCAAGGTCTTCTACTTCGGCAAGAACGGCTCGCGCGGCCGCGTCGATGGTGTTGGCGTCTCCGTCATCATCGTGGGCCGTACCCCGAGCGGCAACCTGGCCGGCGTGCGGACCATCGCCATCTGGACCTGACGCTCTAGCCAGGCGCCCGCGCGCCGAGCTCGGGCACGATGGCGGTCGGCTCACCGCCAGCGACGAGCCAGAGCTGATGCGAGGCCCGCGTCGCCGCCACATGGAGGCGTCGACGCGCGTCGTCCGTCATCGGATAGGCGTCGGCGGTCGCATCGGGCACGACCACGTAGTCGAACTCGAGACCCTTGGCGCCGTCGAGGTCGGCGACATCGATGCCCGGCTCGAACGAGAACGCGCCATCGACGACGAGCCGCGTTCCGGGAACGTCGGCGAGCACTTCGAACAGGCGCCGCGCCGCTTCCGAGGAGGCGGCGAGGACCCCGATCGATGCGTGAGGCTCGCGGTCCGCGAGATCGCGCAACGCGGTCGCGAGGAAGAGATGCGCGTGGCCTTCTTCGGGGAACGCGTGGAGGCCGACCGGCGCTCCGTCGCGCGCGGTCTTCATCGCGCCGCCATTCGCGAGCGGCCGAGGATGCGCTGCGCGAGCTCGACGATGGGACGCGGGCATCGGTACGACATCTCGAGGCGGCAGGTGATGGCGTCGCTCGTGCCCAGCGCCTCCACGGCAGCAACCCATCCGGCGAAGCACGAGGACGTCTGCTGCGCTTCGTCGCCGGCGAGCGTGATCCTCGGCGGTTGGTCGAGCTGCTTGCCGATGGCGAAGAGCTCGAAGAGCGAAAAATCCTCGGCCTCGTCGATCACGACGTGCGCGAGTCGCGTGCGATCGAGACTTCCGCGCCATGCACGAAGGTTGACCAGCGCGCCCTCGCGAACGCGGAGATGCGCGAAGTAGGGCGCGTCGCGATCGGGAAGCATCACGACGTCGGCGCGCTCGGCCAGGCGCTGCCCACGCTCAGCTCGAGCAAGAGCGGCGGAAGGTCGTCCTCGGACGCATGCGCTGTCTCCTCGCGAAGCGCTCGGAGCGCGTCGATGGAACGAAGCCCGGTCTCTGACGAGCCCGATGCGCGCGCCGCCGTACGCGCGCGCGCTTCTTTCTCGAGGGCGCGATCGATCGACGCTCGCGCTTTCTCGAGGAGACGCTCCTCTTCGGCGATCAGCGCGCGCTCCTCCGCCGTGAGGGCCGCGAAGTCGTGGTCCATGAGTCACCTCTGGTGGTCGGCGCGCGCTTGCCGGGTACGCGCGCTGGAGACCATGAGCGCCGCGGGGCGCAAGGTCAACGGCTTGAAATAGCGTTATTTCATGCTAGCATTTGAGGTGTCGGAGGGGCGCCACACGGCGTGAGGTCGAGCGTTCGCCGCGCCGCTCTGCCCTCGTCGCGCTGGTATCGGACGTGCAACTCGACCGAACGTGGAGCCTCTCGAACGAAGCGGTGAGCGCGAGGGCGGCACGAAGCTCGTGCGTGGTCTCGAGCGTGGCCGCATCACCTTCGTGGTGCGCCCTCGCGTCGGAGATGGCCCGGGCCTGCAGCGCTTCATGTTCCTGCTCAGCCCCGAGCGAGGCGACATTCACCGCCGCATCGTGGTCGGCAAGAAACGCATGCCGGAGCCGGGCGCCAACGAGCGCGAGTGGGCGTTCGTCGACAAGCTCGGCGCCGCGCGGTCGGAGCTCTTCGCCGATCTCGGCCCGAGCACGTACACCACGAAGACGCGGGGCGTTCGCCATCAGCCCGGCGCGCGCATCATCGCGGTTGGTCACTACGCGATCCTCGAGCACGCCGAGCATGCGCATCTCACGTACGCGCTCGATCCGCATACCGAGCGCCATCAGCTGCACGACGCGGTGAACGTGGCGCGAGAAGGCAGCGTCATCGCCGCGGTCTTCAACCCGGTCGCGAAGTGGTCACGCCAAGCGACGTTGAAGCACGGAGGCGATCCGGACGACCCCGCGCCGTTCGGCGAGCCGTCGCTCTTCCCGGAGGAGATCCAGACGCGCTTCGGCGACCTGCGCTTCCTCCCGCTCGATCCGGTGTTCCTCGACTACGAGGGCGCAGAGCTCGTGCTCATCGGCGCCGAGGACGAGGTGCGGCCGGAGCTCGCGGTCGCGGTGTGAGCGAGCCGCTGCGGGCGGACGGTCAGTCGCGAGGATTGAAGATGAGTGGAAAGTACACGGTCACGACGCCGCTTTCCGGCTTCGGAAAACGCAGCGTTCGGTAGACGTCGACCACGCACTGCACGACGGCGGCATCGGGAAGATCGGATCGCGCGTCCGCCGACTTCGTGACGATGCCGTTGGGATCGATCTCGAACTTCACGGTGACCTTGCCCTGCAGCGTGGGGCTGGTGCGGCGGCCCTC
>JAYTZB010000099.1:0-10661 GCA_043742085.1 Polyangiaceae bacterium | reverse complement strand
CGCGTCTCTACCATGTGCTTTGCCAGGTGATACACTCACGGTCGATGACCCAGGGGCCGCAGCAGAGCCGATCCATGTCGGGTGGCCCCGTCAGCGCCGAGGCGGAGCGCGGCGACCCGACGCTCATCGGGCGCACGGTGTCGGGCAAGTACAAGATCGAGAAGTTCCTCGGCGGCGGCGCGATGGGCGCGGTCTACAAGGCGCGCTTTGCTGCGCTCGAGAAGAACGTCGCCGTCAAGGTGATGCACCGCTCGATCGCCGTCGATCCCAACTTCGTCGGCCGCTTCCATCGCGAGGCCAAGGCCGCGAGCCGCCTCGATCACCCGAACTCGATGCGCGTCATCGACTTCGGGGAGGAGCCGGACGGCCTCCTCTACATCGCGATGGAGTACGTGGAGGGACGCGACCTCTATCGCGTCATCCACGAGGACTGGCCGATCTCCAACTCCGACGTCGGCGACATCCTCATGCAAGCGCTCGCGGCCATCGCCGTGGCGCACGAGATGGGCGTCATCCATCGGGATCTCAAGCCCGAGAACCTGATGATGCTGCGCGCGAAGAACGACGACGAGCGCGACGCGTACGTCGTGAAGGTCTGCGACTTCGGCATCGCCAAGATCACGGAGAAGGACGACGAGCCGAAGGAGGGCGGTCCCGGCGGGCAGAAGCTCACCACGCAGGGCCTCGTCGTCGGCACCCCCGAGTACATGTCGCCCGAGCAGGCACGTGGCGAGAAGCTCGACGCCCGTTCGGACATCTACTCCATCGGCGTCATCCTCTATCAGCTCCTCACGGGACGGACGCCCTTCACCGGCGACACGCCGCTCGCCGTGGTCCTCAAGCACATCACCGAGGCTCCCGCCGCGCCTTCCGTGCATTATGCAGGTGTTCACAAGGGCCTCGAGGCGGTGGCGCTGAAGGCTCTCGCGAAGGATCGCAACGATCGCTACCAGTCGGCGCGCGCGATGCGCAGCGCCATCCGCGAGGCGCTCGAGACCGCGCGTCGGCCGGCGCCGGTCGACATCGCTGCCGCCACCCTCCCGGCCAGTGCCGATGGCGCGGCCAGCACTCTCCCGATGGTCAACGGTACGTACGCCCTCGAGTCCGCGCCGACGGTTGCCGGCGGGATCACCGCGAGCCATCTCACGCCGCTCGGAACGGCAGCCGCAGCCGCGCCGCCTGCGAAGAGGTCACGTGCCGGCCTCGTCTTCGGTGTGGTCGCGGTCTCTGCGCTCCTCGCCGGCGGTGCGCTCGGCACGACGAGGTATCTGCGCGAACGGCGCGGCGGCGGCGCTCATCGCGCCGAAGACGGAACGAGCACGGCGACGCCTGTCGCTCACGCCACCAGCGCGACGCCGGACACTGCTCCCGTGCCGTCGGGCGCGATCAACACGCCGCCGCCGACCACGATCACCGCGCTGACGACCGCCGAGACACCCGCGCCCAATCCCATGGATGCGAAGGGACCCAAGCACGGAGCACCCAACGCGCATGGCGGAGGCAAGGGATCCGTCGAGGGTAATTCGGCCGTGCTCCCGGCTGGCCCCGCGGTGCCCGCAACGCCGGCCGTCGTCGCGGTGCCGGTCCCGGCGGTGCCCGACCCGCCCGCGGTGGTGGTCGCGCCCGTTCCTGCGCCACCGCCTGCTGTCGTCACGCCTCCGCCGGCGCCCGCCTTCAACGCGCAGTCCTGTCGCGTGACCTCGGCGCCGGTGCGCGGGAACGGCGCCACGAGCGCGAAGGACCTCAACGTCGGCAACGCCGTCGGCACCGTGACCTCGTGCGCGCGAAGCCTGATCCATGAGAAGCCCGGCGGCCCGATCAACGCGACGGTGCAGGTGCACTTCAGCGACAGCGGTCAGTTCCGTGGGTCGACGTGCCCGGCATGCCCCCCCGCGCTCCAGACGTGCGTGTCCGGTGCGGGACGCGGTATGACCGTGAAATTCCGTAGCGGCGACGTCACCGGCGACCCGTCGTACGACGTGCCGATGACCATTACCTGCGACTGAATCGCGTGTAGCATCGGCGCCGTGGCGGCCCGGGGGCACGTAGCAAAACGACTGCGGCCCGTCCGGAGTGCCAGCGGAGCCGACAACGAATGATGCTGCGCCCTCTCGCTGCGGCTGCCGCTGCTGCGCTCGTGATCGTCACCGCCTCCGCGTGCCAGCACGGCGAGGGCCTCGATCCGAGCAAGATGCCTTCGAGCATCCGTGCCGATTACGAGCTCTTCGCCAACCGGTGCTCGAAGTGCCACTCGCTGGCGCGCCCGCTCACGTCGAACATCACCGACGACGAGCAGTGGGTTCTCTACGTGAACCGCATGCGACGTCAGCCGGGCAGCGGCATCTCGCGCGCCGACCAGGAAGGCATCCTGCGCTTCCTCAAGTACTACGCCGCCGATCTGCGTCGCGCGCAGGCCGAGAAGAATGCCGGACCGCCGGCGCCGCAGGCCGTCCCCGTCCTCACCGATCCTGCGCCCGCGCCCGCTCCCGCCGCGACCACGACCACCACCACCGACGCGGGGGTGCCGTGATGCGCTCCTCTCGTTTCCTCCTCGTCGCGCTCGCGACGCTCGTGGCCGCGCTGCTCGCCCTCGCGACACCGGCCAGCGCGATCGAGCGCAACTTCGCGGGCTCCGCCCAGCTCGACTACCAGTTCGTACCGACCGCGCGCTCCGCGCAGGCGTCACCGAAGACGTTCGACGGCTTCACGATGGAGTTCGCCGGCAAGCTCGCCATCGACTTCTCGGACAAGATCTCCGCGAACATGAAGGTCTGCTACGGCTGCCACGGCTTCGAAGCGGACATGATGTACTTCGACCTGCGCGTCGCGGACGAGCTGAATTTCCGCATCGGCCGCTTCAGTCCGAGCTTCGGTGGCTTCAACCTCCGCCACGATCCCGCGAACCATCGCCTGAGCGACAAGCCGCTGCCTTACGACATGGGGCGCATGCTGCGCATGCGGCAGTGGAAGCTGAGCGTTCTGCCCAGCCCGTTCCCGGACAACGGCCTCGAGGTCAACGGCACGAAGGCGGTCGGCTCGTCCGCGCAGCTGGATTACGCGGCGTACCTCGTGAGCGGCTTCAAGGCCGGACCGAACCCGCTCGACATCGATTTCCAGCTCTCGCACAGCCCGCAGGCCTACTACGTCGACAGCAACTCGCGCCCCACGTTCGGCGGTCGCGCGTCGCTGACGTTCAAGCTCGGAGAGACCAGCGATCTCACGCTCGGCCTGAGCGGCATGTATGGCACCTACGATCCGAGCAACGATCTCTCCTATTTGATCGTCGGCGGCGACGCGACGCTGCGGTTCGACAAGCTCAACATCCGCGCCGAGTACCTTGGGCGGCGCACCGAGTTCTCCACCAACGACCGCACCGTCTTCAAGTACGCCGTGGCCGATGCGCGCGGCGACTTCTCGATGAAGCACGGCGCCTATGTCGAGGTCGAGGAAGGCCTCACCAACGAGCTCGATCTGATCGGCCGACTCGACGGGATGTACCGCGTCGGCAACGTCGAATCGACGAGCGAGCTCGACCGACGGAGCTCGGTCTTCCGCTACACGATCGGTACCGCCTACGCCATCGAGCGTGGGCTCCGCCTCAAGCTCTCGACCGAGCTCTGGGAGTTCAGTGATCGCGACGCGCTCTCCGGCCGGAAGGTCGAGCTCTCGATGCACACCGCGCTTGCCGGCTCGTTCTGAGCCGCGCCCTCCTCTTCGCGACGGGCGCTCGCTACTTGCGACGCGGAGGCTCGAGGTCCTCGGCGAGATAGCTCAGGATCACCTCGTCGAGCGACTTGTCGCTCACGAGCTCGTCGCTGAAGAGTGACTGCGGCTGCGGGCGCTGCGTGCTCCCGAAGATCGCCGCCGGTCGCGCCGGCGCATAACGAGCCTCGGCGGGAGTCCTCGCCGGGGCGCGCGTGGAGACGCGCGACGGCTGCGGCGACTTCTCGCCGCGCGCCGGAGCCGACGGTGCCGAACGTCCGCTGCGCGAGCCCGGCTCCTCGGCCGCGAACGAGCGCCCGCCCGCCTCCTCCCGCGCGTCGTGACGAGGCTCGTGTCGGGGATCAGCCTCGACTGCGCGATACGCACCGCCGGTGCCGGGCTCCTTCGCGAAGAGGTTCTTCGGCGGCGGCGGGAGATCGCTCGAGTGGAACAGCGACGGCGACACGGCGTCCTGCGCGGCGCGCTCGAGGGCATCGAAGTCGAGCGTGAGCTCGCGACCCGACGGCGACCTCGACGTCGCGCTCGCAGCCACCGCATCGGGGCGCGCATCGGCGGGCTGCCGCGTCGTGGTCGGCACCTCTTCCGGCGCCGGAGGCACCGACGGATTCGCAGGCCGCTTCGAGTCGTCGATGGTGTTCGGCGCGAGCTCGATGTCGGTGCGGGGCGGATCGGGGCTCGTCGGCGGAACCGAAGCCCCGGTCACGATCGACGCTGGCGAGACGAGCGGGATCTCGATGGCGTCGGTAGGGCCGGCGACGATCTCGGGCGCGGTCACCGCTTCGGTCGCCACTGCTGCTGCCGTCGCTGCTGCGGCGGTCGCTGCCGTCTTTTCCGCGGCGGTCGCTGCTGCCGCTGCTGCCGTCGCTGCTGCGGCTGCCGCGACGGCGGGCGGCACCGGGCCACCCTCGACGAGGTAATCGAACTGACCGTCACGCAAGGCGATGAACATCGCCTTGTGCTGCTCCTTCATGAGCCCGCGCACGGTGTCGTTCATCTTCTCGGCGCCGACGTGCTCGGCGTACGACTGCTTCACGCTCTTGAGGATGCGACCGCCATCCATGAAGAGGTGCGTGATGATGTGCGGGTGGTTGACGCCCGAGTCTTCCGTCTGGATGTGGAACACCCGGTTTTTATGCCGGACGTTGTTGTTGTAGCCGAGTAACGGCGACTGGAACTTGGCCATCGCGGAAGACCAGTTACAACGCTATCACGGCTGGCGAAGAAGGCGCGCTCACCCGGTGCCGACGATGCTTTCGAGGCACGATTCCCGGGCGATTCGGAGCTGCGCACAGCCGACCTCGAGTCCCGTGGGAGCAGCGAGGCCGGTGATCGTGATGCGGAGCGTGGTGTCCGGGCCGGTGCCGTTGGTGTGACCGAGCTGCCTCGCGGGCACGCCAGCGTCGCGCGCGCGCTTCATGACGTCGTCCGCGCGGTCCTTCGGCATCGAGACGATCACGCGGCTCGGAGCCTCGCCGAAGAGCGTCGCGGCGATCGGTGTTGCCGTCGTATCGCTGCCGGCGCGTCCGGCGCTCTCTCCCGGAAGCGTCACGTGCGCGCCGATCAGCGCGCCGTCACGGGAGGTGGTGCAGCACTCCGCGAGCGCGACGGCGATGCCGCCGTCGGAGACGTCGTGCGCGCTCGAGAGCACGTGCGCTCTTGCGAGCTCGAGGACGAGCCGCTGCAGCTTCTTCTCCGCTTCGAGATCGATCCGCGGCGGAGGTCCTCCGAGGCGACCGGCCTTCGCGGACTGGTACTCGCTTCCGCCGAGGCCGCCTCCGCCTTGCGCTGCGTGCGCGGCGTCACCGAGGAGCACGATGACCTCGCCGTCGGCGCGGAACGCCTGCGTGAGGATGTCCTTCTCGTCGGCGACGAGACCCACCGCAGCGACGCCGGGCGTCGGCAAGATCGGATGTCGACCCGTGGCGTCGGTGGTCTCGTTGTAGAGGCTGACGTTGCCGCTCACGATCGGGACGTGGAGCACGCGGCAGGCCTCGGCGAGGCCGTCGATGGCGCGCGCGAAGACGTCCATCTGCGTCGGCTCCTCGGGGCTCGCGAAGTTGAGGCAGTCGGTGATGCCGATCGGCTCCGCACCCGCGCACACCAGGTTGCGACAGACCTCGGCGATGGCCATCTTCGCGCCCTCCTCGGGCGCCAGCTCCACGAAGCGACCGTTGCAGTCGACGGCGAACGCGAGGTGCTTCATCACCGTCTTGCCGTCACGCTCGCAGGGCACGCGCACGACGCCGGCGTCGGAGCCGGGCCGCACCACGGTGCCGCCGCGCACGATGTGATCGTACTGGCGCCAGATCCAGGCGCGCGAGCCGATGTTCGGCGACGCGAGGAGCGCGAGGAGATCACCGGCGGGATCGGTGCACTCGGGCACGGCGACGTCGGCGCGCACGGGCGCGGGCTTCCGGGGGCGATCGTAGACGGGCGCCTCGTCGGTGAGGACGCCGACGGGAATGTCGGCGGCGACCTTCTTCTCGCCCTTCGGAGGTAGACCTTCGAGCGGGTCGTAGCCGGGCGTGGCGGTGACCACCCAGCGCTTGGTGTCGGTGACGCGCCCGATGATGGCGGCGTCGAGGTCCCACTTCTTGCAGAGTGCAAGGACCTCGTTCTCCTTGCCCTTCTTGGCGACGAGCAGCATGCGCTCCTGCGACTCGCTGAGGAGGATCTCGTAGGGCGACATGTTCTTCGCGCGGCGCGGAACCGAATCGAGATCGATCTCGATGCCGTTCTCGGCGCGTCCCGCCATCTCGACGCTGGACGACGTGAGCCCCGCGGCGCCCATGTCCTGGATGCCCTCGAGGAGATCGGTCGACATCAGCTCGAGGCAGGCCTCGAGGAGCAGCTTGCCCATGAAGGGGTCGCCGACCTGCATCGTGGAGCGAACGCCCTTCTTGATGCTGCTCGCCGTGGCGAGCTCGCCGGTGCCTTCCTTCGCCGTGCCGAACTCGTCGGAGGCCATGGTGGCGCCGTGGATGCCGTCGCGACCGGTGCGCGAGCCGATGTAGAGGATGGGATTGCCGATGCCGGCAGCGCGTCCGTAGAAGATGCGATCGGTGCGAGCGACGCCGCACGTGAACGCATTGACGAGGATGTTGCCGTCGTAGGACGCGTCGAACTGCACCTCACCACCGACGGTGGGCACACCGATCGCGTTTCCATACCCACCGATGCCGGCGACGACGCCGCGCAGGAGCTCGGCGGTGCGCGGATGATCGGGGCGTCCGAAGCGCAGCGAGTTGAGGCCGGCGATGGGCCGCGCGCCCATGGTGAAGACGTCGCGCAGGATGCCGCCGACCCCGGTGGCGGCGCCCTGGTACGGCTCGATGAAGCTCGGGTGGTTGTGGGACTCCATCTTGAAGACGGCCGCGAACCCGTCGCCGATGTCGACCACGCCGGCGTTCTCGCCGGGGCCCTGGATGACGCGCGGTCCCTTCGTGGGCAGCCGGCGCAGGTGCAATCGCGAGGACTTGTACGAGCAGTGCTCGCTCCACATCACGCTGAAGACGCCCAGCTCCGTGTACGTGGGCTCGCGCCCGAGCGACTTCAGCACGCGGGCGTATTCGTCCGCGGTCAGCTTGTGCTGCTTGATGACCTCGGGTGTGATGGGGAGATCGCCGGGGAAATTCACGGTCACCGAGTTAGCCGCTCCGGCGTCGGAGGTCCATGGTCGGGGGCGGGGAAGATCGGCCGACCCTTCGCCCGCCTCCGTGCGTGTGCTACGCGACCAGCATGCGCGCTGCAGTGGTGCTCTTTCCGGGCCTGAACGCCGACGCCGAGATGATCCGCACGCTCCAGCTGGCGGGCGCCGAGGTCACCACGGTCTGGCACGACGAGACCACGTTGCCGGCGGGCATCGACCTCGTCGCGATCCCCGGTGGCTTCAGCTACGGCGACTACCTCCGTTGCGGCGCCATCGCGAAGGTCGGTCACATCATGCCCGCGGTCGCTGCTCACGCCGCGCGCGGCGGCTACGTGCTCGGCGTGTGCAACGGCTTCCAGATCCTCACCGAGTGTGGGCTCTTGCCCGGCGCGCTGACGCGCAACGCGCACCTCCGCTTCGAGTGCGGCGACGTCTTCGTCAAGGTGCAGGCCGAGGGTCCGTTCTCGTCGAAGGTCGGCGGCGTGCTGCGTCTGCCCATCGCCCACGGCGAGGGCCGCTACCAGGCGGCACCGGACGTGCTGGCGCGCCTCGAAGAGGAGGGGCGCATCGCTCTCGTGTATTCTACACGCGAAGGCGACGTCGGCGCCGAGGCGAATCCCAACGGCTCGGCCAGGAACATCGCCGGCATCTACGGCGGACCGTCGAAGAACGTGCTCGGCCTCATGCCTCATCCCGAGCGCATGAGCGAGGACTGCCTCGGCGGAAAGGACGGCCTCGACCTGTTCCTCGCCGTCTCCGCGAGCGTTCGTCAGCGCCGCGCCGCGGCCTGAGCCGCGCCCTCGATTTTCGCCCGGCTTGACGTGCGCCGCCCGGGCCGGCAGATCTCCGCCCGACCGCGTGGACCTCCTCTACTTCGTTCTCTTCGTCAGCATCCTCATCTTCATCCACGAATTCGGTCACTTCGCCTTCGCGAAGCTGTTCGGGGTGAAGGTGCTGACATTTTCCATCGGCTTCGGGCCGAAGCTCCTGAAAGTACGAGGGAAAGAGACCGAATACTGCCTCGGCCTCCTGCCGTTCGGCGGCTTCGTCAAGATGCTCGAGGAGGGCAAGGCGCGCGAGGCCATCCTTCCCGAGGAGCGTCACCGCACCTTCGAGAGCCAGACGCTCTGGAAGCGCGTCGTCATCGTGCTCGCCGGTCCGGCGATGAACCTCGTCTTCCCGATGGCGCTCTACACGTCCGTCTATCTGGAGGACCGCGAGTTCCTCCCGCCGACGGTGGGCGTGGTGTTCCCCGGCAAGCCCGCCGACGGGAAGCTGTTCCCCGGTGACACCATCACCGCGGTCGACGGCGAGAGCGTCGCGAGCTTTCCCGATGTGCAGAAGGCGTTCGCGAAGCGCGCTGGCGCGCCCATGCGCGTGCAGGTCGACCGCGACGGCAAGCCGGTCGAGGTGACGGTGACGCCCTCCGACGAGACCGAGGTGGTCGAGCCGAGCGAGCTCGAGCTCTTCGAGCACGTCGGACGCATCGGCATCGCGCCGACGTACGCGGCGCCGGTCATCGGCGTCTCGCGCACCGACTCGCCTGCGTTCCGTGCTGGGCTCCGCACCTTCGATCGGATCACCGCCGTCAACGGCCGCAAGGTCGAGACGTTCGTCGATCTCACGCGCGTGCTCTCGCAGAACCGCGGCGACAACGTGGTGCTCACCTACGTGCGTCCGGTCTCGGTGCCCCGCTCGCTCGGCGGTCTTTGCGACATCGCGGTCCTCGAGACGGGCATCGCCTCGCTCTCGCCGCGACCGCGCACCGAAGGCGCGCTCGTCCGCGACAACGATCCCGACTGGCGCACGAAGGACATGCTCGATCGCAGCGGCATCGAGAGCGCCGAGATGTACGTCGCCTTCGTGCCCGAAGGCTCGAGCGAGTGGCGCGCGGGGCTCCGCGCCGGAGACCGCATCACGCAGCTCGACGGCGTCGTGCAGCGCATGTGGAAGGTCGATCGCCGCGGCGGTCACGCGCTCGACGACACGACGATGGTCGGGCAGCTCCTGCGTGATCCCAACCGCGTCCACGAGCTCGTCTGGACACGCGACGGCGACCGCATGAGCGGCACGTTCCAGGTCCGCAAGGAGCGCTGGAACGACGAGCTCGGGCAGCATTACGAGCGCTACGTCTTCCGCACCACGCACTGGCTGCCGCGCGCGCCGAGCAAATCGGTGCCGAACCCGCACCCGTTCGTCTACGCGATCAAGCGTGGCGCGCTCGAGACCACCAACGCGATGAAGTTCATCGTCGTGGGCTTCGTGCGCATCATCCAGGGCCGCGTCAGCATTGCGGCTGTGAGCGGGCCCATCACGCTCTACGACGTCGCCGGCGACGCGGGCGCGAAGGGCACGACGTACTTCGTCTGGGCGATGGCGGTCACGAGCGTGAACCTCGGCCTCATCAATCTGCTCCCGATCCCGGTCCTCGACGGCGGGCACCTCCTCCTCTTCCTCGTCGAATGGGTGCGGCGGAAGCCGGTGAGCCTGCGGGCGCGCGAGCTCTCGAGCCTCGTGGGGATGAGCGTGCTCGTGGTGCTGATGCTTGTCGCATTCAAGAACGACGTGACCCGGAAATGGGACGTCATCGTCTTGCAAGTACGCGATCTCACACCGTGATCCGCGTCACCTGAGGCCGCAGCGTCTCATTTGCACGACATGTGCGGCCTTCGTGGCGCAGCAGGGGTTCGTGTGGCATAGCCGAGCCGATTAACCAGGACCCGAAAATGCCCCGCTCGAGCTCCGTCCGTCCGTCTGCCCCCGCGTCTGCCCGCCCGTCTGCATCGCGCACGAACCTCGCCTTCCGCGCGTGGGTTCTGCGAGCCATGTGTTTGGCATTGCTTGTTTTTCCGGTGCTGATCGCGAGCTGCGCGCAGGGTGACCCGAAGGCGGCCACCGAGGCCCCGGTCACGCCGGCCGCAACGACGCAGCCGACCGAGCCCACGCCGACCGCGACGCCAACGGCGACCCCGCCTCCGACGCCCGCAAACCCCGACGAGGCGATGACGCCGGAGGTGACCTCGGTCAGCCCCGACAAGGCGACGGTCGGCTCGGTCGGTCCCTCGATCGTCGTGGCGGGCAACAACTTCGTGCCGCGCTCGATCGTCCAGCTCGACGGCGCGCCCCTCGCGACGAGCTTCGTCAGCGGCACCGAGCTCCGCGCGACCATCCCGACGTCGAAGCTGTTGGCGGTCGGCGTCCTCCGCATCTCCGTCGGTACGAGCCCGCCCGGCGGTGGCGCGAGCAAGGAGGTCACGTTCGACGTCCAGAACCCGACCGCGACGCTGAC
>JAYTZB010000098.1:0-7684 GCA_043742085.1 Polyangiaceae bacterium | reverse complement strand
GCGCGTGCTCGAGCAGCATCAAAGGCTTGAAAATTGGGGTCCCGGAAGAATACTTCGCGGCGGGTCTGGACCCAGAGGTCGAAGGGAGCGTGCGCGCCGCCATCCACGAGCTCGAGGCCGAGGGCTGCATCATAAAACCCGTGAAGCTCCCCCACACGCGCTTCGCCGTCGCCACCTACTACGTGATCGCGACGGCCGAAGCGTCGAGCAACCTCGCGCGCTTCGACGGCGTTCGATACGGGCTGCGCGTGGAGCCGGGTCGAGAGAAGAACGCGAGCAAGAGCGCCCTCCGCACCATGTACGGCGCGACGCGCGACGCGGGCTTCGGCGCCGAGGTGAAGCGGCGCATCTTGCTCGGCACCTTCGTGCTCTCGGCGGGCTACTACGACGCGTACTACCTGAAGGCGCAGAAGGTCCGCACGCTCATCCGTCGCGACTTCGACGCGGCCTTCGGCGAGGTCGACGCCATCGTGTGCCCCACTGCGCCGACGCCCGCGTTTCTCCTCGGCGAGAAGACCTCCGACCCGCTGTCGATGTACCTGTCCGACGTCTACACCCTGCCCGCGAGCCTCGCCGGGCTCCCGGCCATCAGCGTTCCCTGCGCGCCGACGCGCGCCGGGCTGCCGGTCGGGCTCCAGATCATCGCGCCCGCGCTCCACGAGACCACGATGTTCGCGCTCGCCTCCGCGTGGGAGAGCGCCTCGGCCTCGTGAGCGATCCGCACGACCCGCCGAGCGCGCTCGTGGTCGAGCCGCTCTCCGAGCGACACCTTGCCGGGTTCGCCAGGCTCTTCGAGGCGTCGTCGTCGTCGTGCTTCTGCCGCTACTGGCACTTCACGGGCACGAAGAACGATTGGCTCGAACGCTGCGCCATCCGACCCGAGGAGAACCTGGCCGAGCAGACCGACGCGCTCGCGCGTGGCGACCGCTCCGCGAGCGGCCTCGTCGCGCTCGCGGACGGCGTGGTCGTCGGCTGGATGAAGCTCGCGCCGCGGGAATCGCTGCCCAAGCTCACGAGCTTGTCGGTCTATCGCCAGCTCGTCGCCGAGCCCGGCACGTGGACCGTGGGATGCTTCGTCGTCGATCCGGCCGCGCGCCGGCGCGGCGTCGCTCGCGCGCTCGCCTCGGCCGCCGAGGCTCACGTTGCGGCGCAAGGCGGGCGGGCCATCGAGGCTCATCCGCGGCGATCTTCGGCGCCCCTGCACGACGAGGAGGCATGGCAAGGACCCGAACGCCTGTTCGTGGACCTCGGATTCGAGGCCATTCACGACGTCGGACCGTATCCTGTGTACCGAAAGGTCGTAGCTCGCCCAACGACATGATGTTTCTGCCGAACGGTGCGGTCAGGTAGACTCCATTACGGTGGATACGAGCTTGCCTGTGCTCGTGACGCGGCTGCCCGATCGCCGTGCGCTCGCGCGGTTGCTCCGCGCGGCGCTCCGTCACGAGATCGCGCAGGTGCAGCTCGTGGAAGCGCCGCGTCAGGGCACGCACACGCTCGACCTCCGCGTGCCCGGTGAGCCGTCGGTGTCGCTCCTGGCCGAGCCGGCCGGAGCGATGCAGAACGGGCAGTTTCCGCTGCGCCTTCGGCCGCTTCATCGCGCGCAGGCCGCTGAGCTCTATGCGCTGCTCGAGGGCGAGAACCCGTCGTCGGAGAACGCGAACGTGGAGTCGGCGTCGCCGGGCTCGCCTCCTCCCGACACCATCGCGCAGCCGCCGCGCACGGTCGGCTACGAAGACTCCGCGCCGATCTTGCGCGCGATGTCGGGGTCCGCGCCTCCGCCCGTCGGCGACGTCGCGATGCCGCGACTGTCGCCCATCGACCCGCGGGTGACCGCGCGCATGGACTGGGGCCTCGTACCGACCGCAGCGGGCCCGGCGCCGGCCGGCGCATCCATCCAGGGCCTGCCCATCGACCCGCGGCGCACCGCGCCGAGCGCGGTGTGGAGCCCGCCCGTCACGGGGACGAATCTCGAGGATCCGCGCGGATGGGGCCTCGGCGGTCCGACCGCGGAGATGACGGAGCTGACGGGTCTGCCGGACGACCCGCGCCGCACCGCCCGCAGCGCATCATGGGCGCCGCCCGCGACCTCGCCGTCACCGGCGACCGGGACGCAGGCGCAACGACCACACCGTGAGGCGGAGGTCGTCGACGTCGACGACGAAGCCATGGACGACGACGGGCCGGGCGCCGACGATCCGTCGATGAGCGTGAGCGTGGTCTTCGAGCCCGACATGCTCCCGAGCGCGGTCGCTGCCGCCACGGCCGCCGCGATCGCACAGGCGAAGCGCGAGACCGCCGAGGCCGAGGAGGCCGAGGAGCCGCTCCCCGCCGATCTCGACGGACCGAGCCTGAGCGTCAGCGTCATCTTCGAGCCGGACATGCTGCCGGCGGCGCCCGCCACCGCGCCCGATCTCGCGGCGCCGTCGTCGGTCGACGTTCCCGTGTCCGATGCGATGCCGCAGACGCCCACCATGGCGATGGCGGAGACGCCGGTCCGCGGCGACGAGCGGACCGAGCTCGCGACCGACGGGATCGGCAGCGCGGCGATCCTGCGCGACGACGGCACGGAGGCCCAGCTCATGCCCGTGCCGGGCGACGGTTCGGACTTCTTCTTCGACGAGGACTTCGCCAACATGCCGATGGCGCTGCCCGGCGAGAGCGACGACGCCTCGCGTGCGCAACGCGCGTCCGAGGCTCCGCCGACCGAAGGCAGCGTGCCCGTCTTCAGTCCTCGCACGGCCGCGCACCTCGCCGCGCACGAGAACGACAGTCTGCGCGGTGTACCTCCTCCGCCCGATGACGACGACGATGCGGACACGCTGATCAGGCTCCCGGGCGCGCCCTCCGGCAACATGCGAGCAGGACGCGCGGCGCCGGTTCCGGCCGCGGGCATGCTCGCCGAGGACGACAAGCGCACGCGTGCCGAGGTGCCGCCTCCCGTCGTTTCACGAGCGGCGCGCGCGCGCGAGGAGCTCACGCCGACGCAGAACAGCGCCGTCGTCCAGAACGCGCTGAAGAAGCAGACCACCGGCAGCGGCGGCGGTCGCAAGAAGAAGCCCACCCACGGCGGCAAGAGCTCGACGGGCGGCGAGAAAAAGAAGAAGAAGCCGACGCGTCATCCCGCCGACGGCGAGGCGGCGACGCAGGAGGGCTCCTTCACCGCGGAGCAGCTCGCGACCCACCGGCGCGGCAAGGCGGACGCCGACGAGCCCGAGGCGGACCCGCTGATCGGCCGGAAGATCGCCGAGGGCAAGTACACCATCGAGGCCGCCATCGGCGCGGGCGCGGCGGGCGCCGTGTACAAGGCGATGCATCGCGAGCTGCGGCGCACCGTCGGCATCAAGGTCCTCCATCCGCACTACCAGAAGGATCGGCACTTCATGAAGAGCTTCCGCGGGGAAGCTCTCGCGGCGAGCCAGCTCGATCATCCGAACGTCATGCGCGTCCTCGACTTCGGTCAGGAGCCGGACGGTCTCGTCTACATCGTGATGGAGTTCCTCTCGGGCCGTACGCTCCAGAGCCTGCTCGACGAGGAGCGCCGGCTCCAGACCGATCGCGCCGTCGAGATCATGATCCAGGTCTGCGCCGCGCTCAGCGTCGCGCACGACAACGGGATCATCCATCGCGACATCAAGCCCGACAACATCATGCTCGTGCCGAGCCGCAACGACGAAGGCGGAAGCTTCGAGCTGGTGAAGGTTTGTGATTTCGGGATCGCTGCGCTCCAGGGGCCCCGTGTGGTCGACGACGACGAGCCGAGCATGGCGGACACCGTCATCGCCGGCACGCCCGAGTACATGTCGCCGGAGCAGGCGCGCGGCATCGAGATCGACGCCCGCGCGGACGTCTATGCGTGCGGCATCTGCCTCTACGAGCTGGTCACCGGGCGACCGCCGTTCCTCGGCGACAACGCCGCCGAGATCCTGATCAAGCAGCTCGAGGAGCAGCCGAGGCCGCCCTCGCAGCTGATTCGCGGCCTCGACTCCCTCGTCGAGGAGATCATCCTGCGTGCCATCCAGAAGCAGCCGCAGAAGCGCCAGCAGTCGGCGCGCGAGCTGCGCGTCGAGCTGAAGGAGATCATCGACCCCGGTGATGCGCGCAGCGCGGCCGACGAGGACGAGCGCAGCATCGTCGAGAACGTCCCGGTCCTCGACGATCCCGCGTCGGGCTTCCCCGGCTTCTTCATCGCGCTCTCCAGCTCCATCCTGCGCTTCGGGCGCTTCGAGCGCGGGCATCCCGAAGCGTCGGCGGCGCTGAAGGAGCTGCTCAAGGCCACCAAGGCAGCGCTCCGTGGCCGCCGCGAGATGACGTTCGCGCGTCGCGACTCCGCGAAGGCGGTCGGCTTCTGCGTGATGACCGGCCACGGCGAGATCGTGGACCTGCGGCGGCTACTCGGCTCGCAGCTCTACGGCAGCTTCGGGTATCCGTTCATCGAGGCCATCGTCAAGAAGGGCATCGCGGCGATCACGATCCGCGAGGGCATCCCCGACATCGAGCTGAACTACGTCATCGAGATGTTGCTCGGCCCTCACAGCCACGAGGACCTGCGCAAGGAGCTGCTGTCGAAGCCGCTCCGCAACGTGTCGCTCCTCTTCGTCGCCGACGTGCTCGGTCGCGAGCGGAAGCTGTCGTGGAAGGTCGGGCTGTGCGCGGCGCGGCTCGCGCGCGATCTGCGGGCGCTCTCCAACGTCCGCGGCATCAGCCTGAAGAAGATGCGCGAGATCCGCGAGGATCTCGTGACCGGCGTAGCGCACCTCCTCACGAAGGGTGACGAGGTCCGGCAGTTCCTCTTCAACGCCGATCTCGTGGACGAGGCGGTGGCGAACCTGCGCGGCTTCTCCGGCTTCCAGGTGGCGCCGCTGGTGTTCGAGCGCATCCTTCACGAGCCCTGCGCGGAGGCGGTCTCGCTCCTCCTCGAGGATTTCGACAAGGGCGAGATCGACCCCAACGTCATCACCGGCTATCTGCGCGCGTTCGCGAATCGCCTGCTCGGCGAGCGCTCACCGAAGTCGGACGCAGCGGTCGCGGAGCTCTATCGGCGTTCGATCGTCACCGACGCCGACGTGCCGCGCGATCTTCTCGAGACCATTCGCGCCACGTCGCTCGCGGAGGCGCTGATCCGCGAGCCGTCGCAGTTCCTCCGTACGCTCGACTTCATCCAGGATCCCGAAGACTACGGTCGCGAGCTGGGGACGCTCGAGGCCGCGATGGCGGTGCTCGCGCGGAGGGCCGAGGCCGGCGCGCTGCTCGCCGCGATCGGCGTGCTCGCGCGCCATGCGAAGGGCAACGGCAAGGTCGGTCCGCGCGAGAACCATGCGCTCCGCACCATGAAGTCGATGATCGACAAGCAGCGCCTCTTGCCGATCGCGAATGCCGTGCTGACGGGGCCGATGCATCAGCGAGAGCCGGGGCGGCAGCTCCTGGTGCTCGCGGGGAGCGCGGGTGCGCAGGCGCTCTACGTCGCGCGGGAAGCGCTCCAGGACATGAGCGCGCGTGGCCAGTGGGTGAAGACGTTCCGCGAGACCGGACCGGCGGGCTGGGGGCTCCTCTCGGCGGTGCTCCCGCGCATGGAGGTGCACAACGACACCGACATCGCGTTCGTCGAGGACCTGCTGCGCGCGATGCCCGATCGCCAGGATCCTGCGCTGGGCGACGCGGTGGCGAAGTTCCTCACGCATCCGCGGCTGCGTCCGGCGGCGCTCGCGGCGATCGTGCCGCTCTGGGGAGAGCGAGCGCGGAAGCCGCTGATGGACGCGCTCGAGTTCGCGGAGGAGCCGGCGCGCATCGTGGCGGTCACGGAGCTCCGTCGCATTCGCGGCATCGACGAGCAGGCGGTGAGCGTCATCGAGCGCCTCCTCACGATGAAGGGCAGCGCGAGCGAGGAGCTGCGCACGGCGGCAGCGGCAGCGTTGGCCGACGTGGTGGCGCCGATGCGAACGCGAGCCATCGCGCTGCTGAGCAAATCGGTCGAGGGCAAGCGAGGCCTGGTGGCGATGCTGCGCGGCTCGGACACCGGCGAAGAGAGCGCGATCGTGACCGAATCGATGGCGCGCGCGCTGCTCTCCCTCGATCGCAACGAAGGCGTGCGCGTCGTCAAATCGCGCCTGTCGAAGAACGACAAGAACGACTCCATCCTCCGCGCACGCCTCACCGCCCTCTTGCAGCAAGCCTGACCGCCCCCTCCTTCAGAGACCGCGGAGTCACGGAGCGACGGAGGTCACACGGAGATCAGATTTTGGCTACCGATCTCGGTACCAGGCCAACGCGCGTCCACGACGGCTGATGGTCGAGCGCGTGTCTCAAACAAAAATATCTCCGTGGTCGCCTCCGTCGCTCCGTGACTCCGCGGTCTCTGGGAATCTTCGTGGCGCGCTTACGTGAGGGGGACGGAGGTGAAGGCTTGCCAGCGTTCGGAGCGGAGGAGGTCGCACGAGAGGCCGCAAAAGATCGCGCGGTGCGTTTCTTCGCGCGTCGCGAACTTGCGGGTGGCCTTCACCACGTCGCCGATCAGCGCCGGCTCCTTCATGCGCTTCAGCACGTTCTCCTCGGCGTCGCCGAAGCGGAAGGCCTCGATGCGCACCGGGAGCGGGATCACCGGCACGACCGGGTATTCCTCGAGCGGGCTCAGGATCGCCTCCAGCTCCGCGGCGGGATAGTGCTCGCGCACCGCGCGCAGGACCAGCTCGAAGGGATCGACGCCGAGCGGGAACGTCTCCTCGTGAGAGCGCGCGCCGCGAACGAACGCGACCTCGCCCTTCCGCCACTGGAAGACCTCGATGAAGCGGTCCTGCGTCTGCTGCGCGATGGCGCGGAACAGCTCGATGGGGCGAAGCACGCCGAGGCCGCACAGCGCGTCGCCCAGGCGCCCGGCGTAGCGAGGGAGCATCGCGAGCCCCATCTCGACCTCCATCCGCAGCACCTGCCCGCGCGCGACCAGGTGCTCTCCGAAGAGCTCGCGCTTGTCGGTCGACATCACGAACTCGGGCACGCCCTCGACGAGGTAGATCTTCTTCTTCTTCGCGCCGTCGCGGAAATGCAGGGCTCCCGTGTCGCGGCGTAGCGCGAGATGGAACATGCGCGACGGCAGCATCACGCGGTCGATGGGACCGAGGTCGTTCGCGGCGCAGAACACGCCGTCGTCCCAGCGGAGCGCCGCGCTCGACACGAAGCGATCGAGCTCGGTGAACGTGCTCGCATCCTTGAACGCGCCGCTCTCGCGGGAGATCTGGGCGCGATGATCGATGCCGCCGGTCACGAACAGCTCGACGAGCCGCGGGTAGCTGAGCGGCCCGAGCACGGGACCCGCCGGCATCTGCACACGATAGATGGGCGGCGAGACCTCGCGCGCCTCGACGGACGCGGGCGGACCGCTCGGGCTGCGTGGCGTCTGGACGCCGCTGCCGGAGCTCGGGGGCATCGTGGGCCGACGCGAAGCATCGACCGAGGCGGTGGCCGCCGCAGCAGCAGCGCCGAGGTTCGCGGTCTGACGGATGCTCGTCTCGCTCTGGGGCTCGTCGCCGTCGGCGCTGGTGACGAGGCCGAGCTTCTCGACCCACGCCGCGAGCTTGGCGGGACCGACCTGGAGGCGGCGTCGTCGCAGGATCTCCTCGATGCCCTCGGCGAACGCGGCCGCCGACGGATAGCGAAGCGCACGATCCCGCGCGAGAGCGCGGAAGAGCAC
>JAYTZB010000097.1:0-7110 GCA_043742085.1 Polyangiaceae bacterium | reverse complement strand
CTGGAAGCCACGCCCGGCAAGAAGCGAGGCAAGCGCCAGGTGTTGCTTCATTTGCTTGGCGTCTCCTTGCCCCTCAGCCCGCGAGGCGCGTCCCATCGCGACAAGCCAGAACTCGTCGGGTGTACCCTTCGCCTTGGGCGGCAGGAGTCGTCGTTCGAGGGCATCGGGGTCGGACATCGCGCTCTCGCGTAGCAGAGCCAGAAGGCCTCCGGAAGCCGCACCCCATTGCCCCGTGACGCACCCAACGTCGACCGGAGCGCCACGCGCTACTCCGCGGCGAAGTCGTTCGTCAGGGTGATGCCGCCGTCGGCGTCCATGATGATGCCGACGCCGAGCCTTCGCGCGCCCTTCGCGAGGATGTTGTCGTGGTGGCCGCCGCCGGGGCCCTCGTTCATCATGCCCTGCAGGAGGCCCGCGATCTGCTTCTCCTCGTTCGCCGTCGGATCAGGCGCGGCGCGCGACGACCATCCCTGGTTCTCGGCCCAGTAGCCCTTCGTGAAGCCCGCGCGCTCGAACTCCTCCTTCGAGGCCTGGCCGATGTGGCCGTGCGCAGGACCTCCGGCCTTCGACGCGCGCGAGCCCTCGAGCGCGAACGCGGAGAGCTTCGCGTCGAGCACGAGCGGCGTGAGCCCCTCTCGCGCGCGATACTCGTTGATGCGATCGAGGTTGTAGCGCGCGAAGCGATCCGCGTCGGCAGCGACGCCGGGCGTTGCGGGGACCGCCTTCTTGACGCGACCGAGGTGCAGCGGTCGCATGACGGGCTGCGGGCGGACGAGGATGATGCGCGAGGACGGTGCCGTCACCGCTGCGGCAGGACGGGCGGGTGCACAGGCCGCGAGCAGGAGCGCGACGGCGACGAATGAGCGCATGAGAGAACCTCCAGGAGTTCGGGGTCGTGCTGCGTTTGTTCGTCGGACGGCCGGCGCTGCGGTTTCATCCAGCGATTAACGGTTCTTCATGTCGCGGTCGACATGGCACGAATCCGCGGAAGAAGTCAGCGCAGGACCGAGGCGATCACGAACGCCACGAACAACGCGCCCGCGATTGCGATCAGCACGTGCGGCAAGCGACTCGGAGGCGTCGAGCCGTACGTCGGCTGCGTGCCCTTCGGACCCGGAGCAGGACTCGGGCTCGGGCTCGGGCTCGCGCTCCGGACCGGAATGGCGCCGGGGTGCGGGAGCTTCGGCACGGAGTCGTTCAACAGCTCGCGCGGATCGAACAGCGAGCGCTTCGACGTGCGCGCGGCGTCCTCGAGCGCGGACGAGTCGATGTACTCCGGATCGGCGGTGAAGCGCGGCGGCGGGAGCGTGGCGAGCCAGTGCGGATGCGCCTCCTGCCACGCACCACGCATCGCCGCCATGTCGGGCCAGCGCTCGGACTTGAGGAACGCGAGCGCGCGATCGACGACGGCGACCACCTTGCTCGACAGCTCGGGCGCCGCCTCGGCGAGCGAGCGCGGGCGCGACGAGCGTGTGGCGAGCAGCATCGCGTTCATGTGCTCCGCGATGTGCACCGATTCACCGGAGAGCGCATGGAACAGCGTCGCGCCGAGCGCCCATACGTCGCTCTGGGCATCGACCTTCTTCGCGACGCCGAGCGCCTGCTCCGGCGGCATGTACGAAGGCGTGCCGAAGACGTTCTGCGCGGCGTCGGCGGTGTAGCCGCGCAGCTTGGCAAATCCGAAATCGAGCAGCTTCACGCCGCCGCCCTCGAGCACGAAGATGTTCGCCGGCTTCAGATCGCGATGGACGACGCCGGCCTCGTGAACGGCGCGCAGCGCGTCCATCACAGCATCGCCGATGGGCATCATCTCCTCGAGGGGCACGCGCCCGCCGCGCTCCTGGCGGAGATCCTCGAGCGTCTGACCGACGAGCAGCTCGAACACGAGGAACGCGCAGCCGTCGTCCACCACGCCCTCGTCGAGCACCTTCACGGTTCCCGGATGATCGATGGCCGCCACGGAGCGCGCCTCCGAGAGCAGCATCTTCACGACCTTGGGATTGTTCGACAGCTCCGGATGGAGGAGCTTCAGCGCACCGCGCGTCTTCTTCGTGACATGCGTTGCCGCGAAGACGGTCGACGTCCCGCCGCGCCCGAGCACCGACTCGACGCGCCAAATCCCTCCGAGGACGCGACCGATGGGCGTGTCCTCTATCCTCATCGAAGAAAAGCGTAACAGCGTCTCCGCAAAGCGGCAAAGCCGTGCCGGCGGCCTAAGGCGGAGGCGTCGTCGCCGCGGGCAGCGTGAACGAGAACGTCGTTCCGGTACCGAGGACGCTGTGCACGGTGATCCGTCCACCATGCGCCGCGACAATCCCCTTCGCGATGTAGAGACCGAGGCCGGTACCCGCGTGACGTGTCTTACGTGCCTGCCAGTAGCGGTCGAAGATGTGCGCGAGCTCGGCCGCCACGATACCGGGGCCGGTGTCCTCGATCACGAAGCGAACCGAATCGCCCTCGTGGTTCAAGACGATGGAGACCGTGCCGCCGGAGGGCGTGAACTTGATGGCATTGCCGACCACGTTCGAGATCACCTGGAAGATGCGCTCCGCATCGGCGGAGACCCAGAGCTCGCCGGCCGTCCGCGTGGTCAGCCGGACCCCCTTTGCGTCGGCAATGGGCTGGAGGATCCGGAGCGCGTCGGAGACCAGGACGCTGGCCGCGCACGGCGCCGGCGTCAGCTCGAAACGACCGGCTTCGATCTTCGAGACGTCGAGCAGGTGGAGAATGAGCGTGTTCATCCGCGCAGCGGCGTTCTGCACCAGGCCGGCGATGTGGGTCGCTCTCGGGTCTGCCGTCACGCGATCGCGCAGCAGAGCCGCCGACAGCTGTACGACCTGGAGCGGATTCTTGAGATCGTGCGAGAGGATCGCGACCATCTCGTCGCGCTGAGCCACGGCTTCCTCGGCTCGGACAATCTGTCTCCCCAGATCGACCTCGATCGCGCGACGGCGGAAGTCCTCCGCGGCGCTGATCTCGGTGGCCCGCCATGGCGTCGCGCGGCCACGAACGACCTCCTTCCACTCGTCGAAGGACTGCCGTGGATGGATGGCGGGCTCACCCGTGCTGGTCTCGACCGTCTTCGACGGATCGCCGGCCCACGTCACCGTGCGCACGAGCTCGGGACGAAACCAGAGCACGTAGGAGGGTGTCGCTCCGGGCAGCGGGAGTGCGAGCAAACCGCTCGCCACGTCAGCATAGTGAGATGCGGGCGCGAAGAGCTCGGCCAACCTGTCGGTATGGAGCAGAGCTCTCAGCCCTCGTGCATCCAACCAATTCACGAGCGCGGGGAGGTCGCGCTGCGCAGGTGTTGCACCGACGGTGACGATCTCACGGTCGGTGCACACGGCTGCTCCGGCGGCCCGCACGAGCCCCAGCAGCGCGTCGGCACGTTGCGGGAGCGCCGCCGCCGGATCCACCGTCGCACCGCACATCGCGTCGACGAGCGGCGCTTCGAATCCTCGTAGCGCACTCCGAGACTCGCGCGACTCGATCTCGTCGAGCGCCGCGATCTGGAGCGAGATGACGCGCCCGATGACTTCGCATGCAGCGCGCGCGCCAAACGGGACGTGGCGTGGCTCTCGATGGTGGCACGCGATCAGGCCCCAGAGCACGTCGCCGCGCACGAGCGAGATGCTCATCGAGGCGCGAACACCCATGTTCCGCAGATATTCGAGATGAACCGGCGACACGCTCCGCAGTGTTGCGAACGAGAGATCGAGCGGCGCTCCGTTGTCCGGGCGTCGGTCGGGAACGAGGGGAACGGGCGTGTAAGCGGCGTCGGGGATCAGTCGCAGCCAGTTGAGGAGGTAGAGCGCGCGCGCTTGACGAGGAATGTCGGACGCGGGAAACCGAAGCCCGCGATAGGCATCGACGCCGTCCGCCTTCGATTCTTCGATGACGTCGCCGTGGCCGTCCTCGTCGAAGCGGTACAGCAGCACGCGATCGAATCCGGTGATCTTGCGGACCTCTTCGACGGCGATACTGCAGACGCTCGCCACCGTGCTCGGCCCATGCAAGCGCGCGAGACCTCCGAGCAGCGCGCCGTCGCCGGCGGGTCCCCCGGGCGCGCGTAGCTCCAGCTCCAGGATCGACACGCCGAGGTGGCGATGACTGCAGACGTCGAGCTCGACATCGGTCACCACGGCCCGGAGAGGTGCGCCCGCCGTCGCCCCGGCGGAGCGAATGCCGCGCAGCAGCTCGTCGGTGGAGTCACCAAAGAGGGTCGCGAGGGGCTGCCCGAGCAGCGTCTCGGGCTCCCTACCGAAGAAGCGCGCACAATTCGCGCTGACCTGACGGACGGCGAAGGTGCGTGGATCGAGCGCGATCAGCACTCCGTGGGGCTGTATCGCGCCGGGAATGTGAATGGGCTCCAGGTCGCACGCTCTCGCGACGGGATCGCTCATGAGCGTCCCGATGCGACGTCCAGCCAGCGCTCCAGGCTCTCGAAGGTGGACACGGCGGCCGCGTCCAAGAGCTCGTTGTCGATGTCGGCGGCGTCGTCGACGTGTCGAGAGAACGCGAGCCACCGCGCGCGCGTCTCGACGCCGTAGCCCGCGAAGAACAGCGCTCCGCTCGCGGCGTCGATCCCGAGATGGTCGCGCAGGTAGCGGCCGATGATCTGCCCGCCCAGCGTGGCGCCCTCCATCACGTAAAGCGCTCCGAGTGCTTGCGAGCGCTGCGCGACGCGCGGCAAGTCCGTGCACCGCGGCAGCTCGTCGATCTGTGCGCGAGTGCGTAGGAGCCTCGAGAGGTCGGCTTCGAGGAGAGGAGCTTTGACGCGCAGCTCGAGGGCCAGCGCTGCGCCGTCCTGCGCCACGGCCCGCATCACGAGCGGCTCGAGCGGCGCGTAGAAACCGTAGAACGCCTCCAGGACGCGGAGGTAGCGCGACGCGGTCAGCCCAGGTTGGACGAGGGCCAGCGAGCCTTCGAGGCGCGCGTGCACGAGGCGCGTCGACTCACGCAGCCGCTCCATCCGAGTGGGCGCGCGCATTTCGGACGCCGCCGTGGGAGCTTCTTCTGTTGCTTGCATCGAACCCCCCCGCGGTGGACCGGCGGGACCCTAGCAGCGGAGTCCGACCACCGGCGCCAAATCGTGGGTGAGCGCTGCCATGGCCACGCGCGGCCTTCCGCCAGGCCCTCTCCCGTGGTCGCGCTGCGCTGGGCGCCACCGGCAAGAACACCTCGAACATCGTCTCCTCGCCCTGGCCGACCAAGGCGACGGACTCTGCCGCATCGCTGAAGAGCAACGTGCGCATCCTCGCCGCCACGCGTCGTGATCTCGATCGCGAGGTGCAGGCAGGACGCTTCCGCGACGACCTCTTCTTCCGTCTCGCGGTCGCGCGCATCGAGCTGCCGCCGTTGCGTGAGCGCGGCGGTGATGTCGACCTCCTCGCGCGCGCGTTCTGGGCGTCCCTCGGCCCCAGCGCCGGGCCGTTCCCCCCCCGAGTTCCTCGCGCGCTACCGCGGTTGCTTGCCAGCGAACCACGGTGTTGAGGAGCTCGCGGACCGCTCGGCGAGATGGGCCTCGGCGCGCAAACGGCACCGCATCGCGAATGAGCCGCTCGACGAGATCACTACCGGGTGTTCCCGGTGCGGTGGTGGCCACCGACGGCGGCGCGGCGAGCGACTCCGGCGCGTCCTCGGCGATCTGGTCTACGACGCGTCGGCCGACACCAAGGCCGACGTCGGGATCGCGAAGTGGGGCTTCACCAGCGATCCCGAGCACAACACGACGGTGTTCCGCGGCTACGGCGACAAGAACGAGCTGCTCGTCGAGGTCCGCCAGATCCTCGAGCGCCCGGACATGTACAACGAGCGCTTCACGATGACGATGACCGGCGCGAAGGCGACGGCCGCGGAGCGGATCGAATACGCAGCGAGCGCCAGCGCCGACGGCAAGGACACGGTCATCTCGATGAACGTCGTCGAGAATACGTTCGACGAGGGCAGCGTGGCGGCTCGCGTCCTCCTCCACATCGGCGCCGATGCGAAGGCGTCGGCGTCGGGCGCGATCACGAACGGCGGCTCGGGCTCGCTCACCGGCAAGAGCCGCCCGCTCGACGCCAACTCGCTCGTGACGAACTGCAACGACACCGTCAATCGCTGCCAGGTCGAGCTCATCGACTCGCGCATCGCCGCGGCCGGCGCGGCGACCGACTGCTCGCTCACGCGTCGCGTCGGCTATCCGCTCATCTCGACGATCGGCGGAGCGCTCGTAGGCGGCCTCATCACGCTGGAGACGGGGCCGGGGGCCATCGTCGGAGTCGCCGCCGGCGGTGTCGCTGGCTCGCTCGGCTTCGGCATCGCGGGCCATCAGTGCGCGTCCAGCCAGGCCGACGCCGCGAAGGCCGCCGCCGACCTCCGCAAGTGCCAGCAAGCGAACACCGCGCAGTGCGCTCACTGAGGTCCCCGTCGCGACGATTCGCTGATTTTTTCGCAACCGCCAGGCCGAGGGGCGCCAGCAGGTAGTTCGGGTCCCGAACTAGTTCATTGGTTCGGGACCCGAACTACCTCGCGGGGCGGGGAGGGCAGGCGGCATGGCGGGAAGAATCGCTCACTTGCACGCCGCCGTCGTCGGGCTCTTCACCGTGAGGTAACCGAACGGCGCGGTCTGCGATAGCTCACCCGACGTGCTCTGCGCGTGCACGACCACCGACGCGCGACCGCCCGCGCCGCGGCGAGCTACAGGGTCGGTCGCTCGAGGGCCGCGAGCAGTGCGTGCGCGTCGACGGGCTTCACGAGATGCCGCTCGAACCCGGCACGCCGGCTGTTTTCGCGGTCCTCCTCCTGGCCGTAACCGGTCATCGCGATCAGGCGCGGCGTCGCATCACCGAGCCGCTCTCGCAGGCGAGTCGCGAGCTCGTAGCCGTCCATCACGGGAAGGCCGATGTCGAGGATTGCCACCCTCGGGCGGAACGCATCGGCGACCTCGAGCGCACTCGGGCCGTCGTGTGCGGTGCGGACGTCGTAGCCGACCGAAGCGAGGTATTCGCCGAACAGCTCGACCGCGTCCACGTTGTCGTCCACGAGCAAGACACGGATCGCCGAGCGCGCCGCGGCGAGTGCGCTGGCGGCGGTGGCACGAGGCGTGGTGATCGGCTTGGCGCT
>JAYTZB010000096.1:0-4569 GCA_043742085.1 Polyangiaceae bacterium | reverse complement strand
CCGTGGGTTTGTCTCGACGCGAAGATCGCCGCAGGCCTCGAGCAGGACATGGGGATCCTCGCCGAGGCGAGCGGCGGCTACGCGGTCACGTACAAGTCGCCGGCCGACGCGACGGTGCTCATCCGCACCGACAAGCTCGGGTCCGGCGCGCCGTAATACGCTGACGAGCATGGCTACCGAGCGCGACGCCCTCGTCCGGTCGTATGCCGAGGTCCGCTACCCCTTCCTCGCGCACCGGCACACCGATCCGGATCGCCTGGCGACGATCGCCAGGCTGCACGGGATCGTCGCGCCGCCCGTCGATCGGTGTCGCCTCCTCGAGGTGGGCTGCGCAGTCGGAGGAAACCTCGCCTCGATGGCCATGCTGCTGCCCGGCGCGAAGCTGGTGGGCTGTGATCTCTCCGAGCAACAGATAGAGCACGGCCGCGCGGCGATGGCGGCGGCGGGGATCGCCAACGTCTCGCTCTGCGCGCTCGATCTCAGCGAGGTCGGGACGAGCCTCGGTACGTTCGATTACATCGTGGCGCACGGAGTCTTCTCGTGGGTCTCGGAGGGCGTCCAGGATGATCTCCTGACCCTGCTCGCGCGCTCCCTCACGCCCAACGGCGTCGCGTACCTCAGCTACAACGTCCGGCCCGGATGGCACGAGCTGTCGGTCATCCGCGACGCGCTCATGTTCGATCTGCGAGGTGTCGACGAGCCACGCGCACGCGTCGAGCGCGCGCGCGAGTACCTCGCGTGGTTCGTCGGGGCGATGCGCGACGGCAGTCGCTACTCGCCAGGGTTCCTCGCCGAGATCGAAGCCGTTCGTGCGCTCGATGACCGGAACCTGCTGCACGAGTACCTTGGCCCGTTCAACGTGCCGACGCACTTCAACAAGCTGGTCGCGCGCGCTGCGCACCACGGCCTCACGTACCTCTGCGACGCGGAGCCGGCCCTCTCGGCCGATCACTCGCTCACGGCGGAAGGCCGTCTCGCGAGAGACCGGTCGCCTACCGAGCTCGTCTTCGCCGAGCAACACTACGATTTTCTCACCAACCATCGCTTTCGGCGCTCGCTGTTCTGTCGCCGCGGCGCCTCGTTGACGCGCACCATCGACGCTCGCGCCGTGGACGCGCTCTGGGTGTCCTCACGCGGGCAGCGGCTGGGAAGCAGCGACGATCTGGCGGGACCCGAGCCCTTCACGTTCTCCACGCCACAGAGCGAGCTCACGACGGCGCGCCCGGTGATGAAGGCGGCGCTCCTCCACCTCGCGTCCGTCGCTCCTCGCGCGCTCCCCTTCCCCGAGCTCTGCGAGGCGGTGCGCGCGCGCCTCGGAGCTGCTTCTCTCTCCGACGTGGAGGTGAACGCGCTCCGCGATGACCTCGTTCAGGCCTTCCTCACGTCGATCGGGATGGTGACGCTGCGCACGCACCCGGCGCCCTGCGTCGGCGAGCCCGGGGAGCGGCCGATCGCGACGGCGTGGTCGCGTCATCTCGCGACGGAGGCCGACCGTGTACCCAGCCTCGATCACGACATGGTTCGCGTCGACGACATCATGCGAAAGATCCTGCCTCTGCTGGACGGGACACGCGATCGCGCTGCGCTCGAGTCCGAGCTCATGGCGATGGTGGCGCGGAGCGAGGTGATCGTGCGCATGCCCGACGGTCGTCCCGGTAAGCCCGCCCCGGGCGCCATGAGCCGCGCCCTCGAGGCGCTCGCCCGGAGCGCGCTGCTCGTCGGTTGAGTGATTCAGGCGGTGCGCGCGACAGCCCGCGACTGCTCCCAGGCCGCGGAGGCATCGATGCCGACGGCGCCGAACCGCGGAACCCAGTCGCGCGCGAGCGTCCGCTCGACGATCGCTGCGTATTCGGCGGGCGGCATGAGCCCCCACGCGCGATCCTCCGCGGGCATCGAGGCGAGGTGCTTCAGCGAACCGCCGTAGGAGGCCTGGATCTTCGCGAAGTACCGGGGCAGTGCCTGCGCGGCGACGCCACGAAGCGAGGCCGCCATGGGGCCCTCGAGGAGCCATTCGAGGGTGGTCCAGCCGAAGCCGCGATGCCGGACCTCGTCGCGGAGGATGCGGTCGAGCGCGCGGCGAGCGACGGGATGCTTGCAGCCCTCGCGGAGGTTCTTGAAGAGCGGCACGGCGATGGTCTCGCCGATGCAGTAGGTGTCGAGCGTCACACGCATCACGGCATTCTCGAGCGGCTCCGACTCGTCGCGACGAAGCAAGAGGCGCTCGCGCACCAGCTCCGGCGCCTGGTCGCCGCCCGCAGCCGTGTACGTCTTGTGGCTCATTCGCGCGTGCACCATCTCGTCCCACGCGATGCGCAGGCCGGCGCGGATGAGATCGGGCGAGGCCGCGATCTGCATCAGCCAGAGCGTGAAGTTCTGGGTGATCGCCGCCGAGGTGTACTCCGCCTGGACGCGACGCAGCCACTCGTCACGCACCGCTTGCGACGCGCCGCCCGAGGCGTTCGCCGGCACGACCTGCAGCTTTCCCGGCATCCGCTTCATGATGCCACTTCGGGCGCGCCTCCCCCAACAGGAACGACGATCCGGCTCGACGGTGCCGACAACAACCGACAGTGCCACCGCCGAGTGTGGCCGGGTGCCCGACGAATGAGCCGATCCGAGTCGCGCGCGGTACTTCACGTCGGAGGTCTCGTTCATGCGCTTGCGCCGTCCGTGGGTCCTGGTCGCGTTCATCGTGACCGCGTGCGGTGGTGGAGGCGGAGGAAGCGCGAGCGCGTCGGGTGACGTCGACGGCGACGGCATCTCCGACGCCGACGAGGGGCGCGCCGGGAACGTCGACACCGACAACGACGGCATTCCCGACTACCGCGACCTCGACTCGGACGGCGACGGGATCCTCGACTCCGTGGAGGCCGGCGACCACGACCTCGCCACCCCTCCCGTGGACACCGACGGCGACGGCACCCCCGACTACCGCGACCTCGATTCGGACGGTGACCACATCAACGACTCCGACGAGCTCGGACCGATGTTCGAGGTCGTCGACACGGACGGCGACGGCGTCCCGGACCACCTCGATCGCGACAGCGACGGCGATACCATCGACGACCTCGATGAGAAGCTCACCGACACCGACGGCGACGGCGTCCCGGACTTTCGCGATCTCGACTCCGACAACGACGGCATCCCCGACGCATGCGAGGCCGGCGACGCCGATCTGCACACGCCTCCGCGGGATACCGACGGCGATCACATCGCGGACTTCCGCGACCTCGACTCGGACAACGACGGCATCGGCGACAGCGACGAGGACGCGAACCGCAACTGCAAGGTCGATCCGGGCGAGAGCTCGCCGCTCTCTGCCGACACGGACGGCGACGGCGTCCCCGATCTCGTGGAGAAGGTCGCGGGCACCGATCCTTCGAACGCCGGCTCGGTGATCCCGAAGACCGACTTCTACTTCATCCTCCCGTTCCTGCAGAACCGCGGCAGCGGCGACATCGATTTCGCGACCGACGTGCGTCAGGCCGACGTCTTCTTCTCCATCGACAACACCGGGAGCATGGAAGGCGAGACCGACAACATCAAGGCGAACCTCGTCTCGGCCATCGTCCCGCAGATCAGCGCCGCCATCCCGAACGCCGCGTTCGGCCTGGGCCGCTTCCAGGACTTCCCCATCGACCCGCACGGCCTCGCCGGCAACCGGCCCTACGAGCTGCGCCAACCGGTGACCGTCACCAGCGCCACCATCGGCGCTGCCATCAGCGCCCTTCCTGCGCCGTTCGGCGGGCTCGACATCCCGGAGTCGGGCTACGAGGCGCTCTATCAGTGGGCGACCGGCGCCGGCATACCGACCTTCGGTCTCCCGGCGTTCCAGTCCAACGCCCCCAACGGCATCGGCGGCGCGGGGTTCCGGAGAGACTCGCTCCCCATCGTGGTGCACGTCACCGACTCGACCGCCCATGTACCTGCGGACTACACGGAGTTCACGGCCCCCGCGCACGGCCGCGACGAGGTGGTCGCGGCGTATGCCGCCATCGGCGCGCGGATCGTCGGGATCAACAGCCTGGAGAACGTCGGCACCCAGTACTCGCCGCGCGCCCAGCTCGAGGACCTCGCCGTCGCGACGCGCGCGCACATTCCCGTGAACGCCGCCGGTGAGTGCCCGACCGGCATCGCCGGCGCCACGCACACGCCGGTCATGGTGGCGGGCGCGCCGCGCTGCCCCGTGGTGTTCGACGTGCAGACCGACGGCACCGGTCTCTCCAACCTCGTCGTCGACGCCATCAAGCAGCTCGCCGCGCTCGGTGAGCTCGACGTCTCGACGCGGCCCATCGGCAAGAATCAGGGCGAGCAGGGAGAGGTGATTCCGCCAGGAACCACCACCGCGAATTTCCTGAAATCGATCCACCCCGTCGCCCCGCCGCCCGCCGGCGCCACCATCGACCTCGACATCTTCCGGCACGTGAAGCCGGGCTCGAAGGTGACCTTCCGCCTCGACGCCTACAACGACTTCGTGCCCGAGACGACGAAGGACCAGCTCTTCACCATCGACATCCAGGTGCTCGGCGACGGCGTGACGCTCCTCGACACGCGCCGCGTGTTCATCGT
>JAYTZB010000095.1:0-2269 GCA_043742085.1 Polyangiaceae bacterium | reverse complement strand
CGAGCTCGCCGCGGTGGCCCGCGACAATCGCGCGGTCCTCGTCGCGACGCACGATCCGCGGCTCACGCAGAGCGAGGGCGTCACGCGCATTCTCGACCTCATTGCCGGCAAGCTGGGGCCGACCGGCACACTGTCGACGAGCTGAGCCGATCCGTCGCGAGGAGCCTCGGGCTCACTCTCGCGCTTGTCTGCCCCATTCCCCGCCGCGGGCGCTAAGATCCAGAAGCGGGCCATGAACCTCCTCGAGCCGTGGGTGCTGCTTCGACTCGTTGCCGGGCTCGTTGCCTGCTTGCTCTTCGCGCGCGGCGCGATGACGGCGCAGAAGGTCCTCCGCCACTTCGAGCTCGGGAAGGCCACCGAAGGCCAGCTCGCCCTCGAGAAGCAGATCGAGCTGAGCGCGACGTTCGTGCGCATCGGCGCCGTCGTCCAGGTCCTCGCGCTCGTGCTGTCCGTGCTCGGCGCCGATCGCATGAGCCGCGGCGTTCGCGGCGCGATGTGCGCCTACGGCGTCTTCGGCGCCAACGAGTGGGGCTTCCGCTCGCTGGCCGTCACCGGCGGCGTTGCGCTCTTCGCCGGCGTGCTCGCCCAGGTCTACGCGTTCGACGCTCGCGTGCGCGCGCTCGATCTGGCGCGGCCGCTCTCCGTGATGACGCTGGCCATGCTGCCGCTCTCCGTGATGGACCTGTCGTGCGCGTTCGAGTTCCTGTCGAAGCTCGATCTCAGCGTCGTCGCCTCGTGCTGCTCCGTGCAGCTCGACCCGGTGGCAGCCGGCGGCGAGACGTTCGCCACCGGACCGCGTGTCCTCGTCACGGCGCTCGCCGCGATCGGAACCGTCGCTTCCATCGGTATCGCATTGCTCGCGGCGCGCTCACCCACGAAGACACGCATCACGCTCGCCGGCGCCATGACGCTCGTGACGTTGCCCGTCGCCATCGCGGCGTCCGTGCTCGAGGTCGCGCCGCACGTCTTCGAGGTGCCGCAGCATGTCTGTCCGTTCTGCCTCCTGCGCAGCGACGTGCTCGCCATCGGCTACCCGCTCTACGGCGCGCTCTTCCTCGCCACCACGTGGGCGGTCGGCGCAGGGCTCAGCGCCGTGCTGGCTCGCGGCGCCGCTGCACGCGACGCGCTTGCACCCTTCGCGCGCGGACTGCTGCGTCGCGGCGCCGTCGCCTGGGCGCTGGCGCTCGTCATCGCCATCGCTCCGATCGCGCGCTTCGCGATCCTCAGCGGCGGCACGTCACTCTTCCACGGACCGTGATTCGCACGAGGCCCACCCATCATGAATCGTCGTGAATTCGTGCTCGCGCTGTCGTCCTCGATGCTGCTCGTGTCGACCGGCATGCTCGGCGCGTGCAAGAAGTCCGAGCGCTGTAAGCACTGCGGGATGAAGATCGATCCCGCCAGCACGTGGCGCAGCGATCTCGTCGGTGACGACGGAAAGATCACGACGTTCGATACGCCACGGTGCGCGCTCACGTCGTGGCGGTCGGGCGCGACGCCGGCGAAGAGCATCCGCGTGCAGGAGTACTACGACCAGAAGACGCGCGACGGCAGCGACGTGCGCTTCGTGATCGGTGGCGACGTGCTCGGCCCGATGGGCGCGGACCTCGTGCCCGTAGATCCCGCAAAGGCCTCCAAATTCATCCAGGATCACGCGGCGGACCGCGCTCTGCACCTCGACGAGATCACCACTCAGGTGCTCGCGTCGGTCACTCCGAAGTGACCCTCATCCGAGCACCAGAGCGCCGCGCGCCCGCGTTTCTCCCACAGAACGACACGGCTCGACCGCTCGGAAGCTTGAACATTGCACATGCAGGGGTAGGGTGAGCGAACCTCCCATGAACGACGCACCCGCTGCCGCGCCTCCAGCTCCTCCCGCGCCCGCAGCTGCATTGCCTCCACGGATCAGGCGGACGCTCGAGCTCGTCTACGGCGTCGAGGGCGTGACCGCCGCGCGGGTGTGGCACTGGCCCGGTAGCGTGTCGGTCGGCGTTCGTCCCGCGATCATGTCCGCTCAGTCGGAGCTCCTCCGCCGCGTCGAGCACGCCGTCGCTGGTCTCCGCGAGCCCGACGAGACGTGGGACTTCGGTCTCCTCGACAGCGACTGAGCCCGCCGGGCTTGGCCGGCCGTCGAACAAACGCAAAAACGCGCGCCGGCAGATGCCAGGCGCGCGTTTCGCGTTCGAGAGGACGGCGAAGGTCAGTTGCTGACGAAGATCGACTCGATCTCGGTCTTTACGTTCTCTTCGGTCTGCGCACGGGCAATCGC
>JAYTZB010000094.1:0-2027 GCA_043742085.1 Polyangiaceae bacterium | reverse complement strand
GCGCCCTTCTTGTCGAGCGCGCAGCCGTGCGTGAAGCCGGCCGCGACCTGCGTGAACGCTCCGGTGGGCGGCGTGCCGATGGTGGCCGCGTCGGCGCCCCAGCACGCGATCGACGCGCCGCTGCGCGCGCAGGCGATGGCGCCGCTGGCGGTGAGCTCGTCGACCGCCTCGACGCCGCTGACCTCGGTGGCCTGCGCGTGATCCTTCGCCTGCCCGTCGTTCGTGATGCGACCGGTGCCCCAGCACTTCACCTTCTTGTCGGCGAGGAGCGCGCACGCGAACTTCGAAGCCAGCGCGATCGACGTGGCGCCCTCGACGCCGCGGACGATGATGCTCTTCGTGCGATCGCCGCCGCGCCCGGTGTCGCCGAGCTCCCCGGCCTTGTCATGACCCCAGCATCGAACGGCTCCGCCGGTGACGATCGCGCAGGTCGTGAAGTCGCCGCAGTCGACCTGGATGGGCGGCCCGTCGGGCGGGGGATCTTCCGCGGGCTTCGCTGGCGCCGCAGCCGGGAGCGCGGACGACGGACCGCTCGCCGCCGGAGCAGCGCCGCACGCGACGAGGCTCGCGCAGCCCAGCACCATCACACGCCACGACGCGCGTCGCATACTCCGGCTCAGACTACGCGAGCTCGGGGTCAGATGTGCAGGTTCGCGCGCACGTCGCCGTGCTCGAACTTTGCGAGCTCGTCGGCGAGCTCCTCGAGCTTCGGATCGGAGCCGGTCGGGACGTGGATCATGAAGCGCGCGTAGAGATCGCCGGGCTCGCGACCCTTGCGGACGACGCCCTTGCCGCGCAGGCGAAGCTTCGTGCCGCTCTGTGTACCCGGGGGGACCTTGACCGTGACGTCACCATCGAACGTCGGGACTTTGACCTTCGCGCCCTTGATGGCCTCGCTGGTCGTGATGGGCACCTCGAGAGTGAGGTCGTCACCGTCGCGCGTGAAGAGCGGATGCTCCTCGACGTGGATGACCAGGATCAAGTCGCCGTTCGGACCGCCGTTCGGCGACGCCGCGCCCTGGCCCCGGATGCGGACGCGGCTGCCCTCGGCGGCGCCCGGCGGGATGCGCACGGTGACGGGCTCGGGCGCGCTCGGGTTGCGGAGCTGGAGGGACGTGCCCCTGACGGCGGAGACGAAGTCGACGGTGAGCTCCTGCTCGATGTCGCGACCGCGGACGGGACCACGACGCCGCGAAGCGCGACCGAAGAGATCCGCGAACGGGTCCCCCTCGCCGCCGCCGGCGCTTCCGCCGGGTACCTGGCCACTGAAGAGGTCCTCGAGGTTCACGGCGCCGCCGAACCCGCCACCGCCGCCACGAAACCCGCCGCCGCCGTTCGCTGCGCGCGACTGCCACTGCGCATAGGCGCGCTGTTTCTCGGGGTCGAAGCCCTCGCGCAGCGCGTCCTCGCCGAACTCGTCGTAGAGCTTGCGCTTGGCGTCGTCGCCGAGCACCTCGTAGGCGCGGTTCACTTCCTTGAAGCGCGCCTCCATGGGCTTGTTCCCCTGGTTCTTGTCGGGGTGGAGGTCACGCGCCAGCTTGCGATAGGTCTTCTTGATGGTCGCCGCGTCGGCGTCCTTCGGCACGCCGAGCACCGAGTAGAAGTCCGTCGTTGCCATCGAAGCCGAAAGCTAAGGCGCCCGCACTTCACATGCAATGGTCGTGCGAATGTCTCGTCGGGCTCAGGCGTTTTCTCGCATTGCACCCCGTCGGGTATCACGAAGCGTGTCAGGGAAGGCGGCCGTGGGTGCAGCAGGGAGCTACGATCCGGTCATGGTGACTCCGCTGGTACGTGGCGTATCGCTCGCTGCGTGCGCTGCGCTGTGCGCGGGGGCGCTCGCGTCCGCGTGTCGCCCGGCACCGCCGCCACCGGGCGCGAGCGACAAGCCCGCCTACGACGCGGACAGCGCGTCCGCGCGCGAGGGTGAAGTCGGCGCGGCCGCAGGCATCGAGGGCGGGGCCATGATGGATGCCGCGGCTGCCATCCTCGCCGCGAGCGGCGATGGCGGTCACGGCGCCGACGCCTCG
>JAYTZB010000093.1:0-2117 GCA_043742085.1 Polyangiaceae bacterium | reverse complement strand
CGCTTCACGCCGAGGAGCTGCGTCGCCTCGTCGGTGGACATCCATTCGCGACCTTGATCGACGATCCGGGGACGTTGATTCACGAATCCATGATGCCGGGTTGATCAAGGCTGTCCACATTGATCAACGTTGATCGGGTTGATCGGGTTGATCGGGTTGATCACGTTGATCACGTTGATCGGGCTGATGGGGTTGATCACGTTGATCAAGGTGCAAGGAGGACGGCCATGTCTGGACGGATCGAAGCGAATGGGCTCGAGGATGTCGTCGCGGCGACGACGAGGCTGAGCGATGTCGACGGCGAGCGGGGCAGGCTCGTCCTCGCCGGGCATGCCGTGGAAGAGATCGCCGGCCGCATACCCTTCGAGGATGCGATGTTCCTGCTCTTCCGGGGCGCCCTGCCCGCAGCGGCAGAGCGTTCGGCGTTGCGTGAGGCCCTGGGCGACGCGCGCGAAGCTGCGTTCGACCGCATCGGCGAGCTGGGCGACGCGCTTGCGCTCCCCGACGCCATGGATGCGCTCCGTGCGTCGGTCGCGCATCTCGGTGTGAGACCCCGCGAAGAGCCGCTCGCCGAGGCCACGAGGGTGGTGGCCGCTGTCGCGGTCTTCGCAGCGGCGTGGTCACGCGGACAGACGCCCGTGCGGCCAGACCCTCGGCTGCCGCACGCCGCCGACTACCTGCGCATGGTCGCAGGCCGCGAGGCGACGGCCGCCGACGTCGCTGCCCTCGACGCCTATCTCGTCACGGTCATCGACCACGGTATGAACGCTTCGACGTTCGCGGCGCGCGTCGTCGCGTCGACGGCGTCGGACACGGTCTCTGCAGTGGTCGCGGCGATCGGCGCGCTCAAGGGGAAGCTCCACGGCGGCGCGCCCGGTCCCGTGCTCGACATGCTCGACGCCATCGGCGAGCCGGAGGGAGCGCGCGCCTGGGTGACGGCGGCGCTGGCGCGTGGTGAGCGCATCATGGGCATGGGCCATCGCGTCTATCGGGTGCGCGACCCGAGAGCGTTCGTGCTGGAGCGTGCCATCGCAGACCTCGAGGCGGCGTCCGACGGCCTGTCTCCGATCGGTCGCCGCCTTCGCCTGGCGCGCGCGGTGGAGAAGGAGGCCGAGACGCAGCTCGCGGCGCGATACCCGGATCGTCCGCTCAAGGCGAACGTCGAGTTCTACACGGCGGTGCTCCTCGAGGCGGTCGGGTTGCCGCGGACGCTGTTCACGCCGACGTTCGCATCGTCGCGAGCGGCGGGGTGGTGCGCCCACGTCGAGGAGCAACGTCGTCACGGTCGCCTGATCCGTCCGAAGTCGCGCTACACGAACGCCCCGCCGGCGACCGGGTGAGCCACCGACGACCGCCGCGTCCGGAGGCGATCACAAGCCGATGGCGCACGCGAGCGGCGTCACGAGCACGCTCGCGGGCCGACCGTGCTCGGCGCCGAAGAACGCAACGACCGCGCGGCCGTCTTGCCCGGCGGCCGCCGCGGGCTGGCCGGCGTCGAGGTCGTCGGTAGACACGAGGATCGGCTCACCGCGCGGCTCGAGATCGTGACCGAGCCGTCGCGCAACGACGCGATGCGATCCGGACACGCCGACGGCGTATGCGAGCAACAGATCGCCATCGGGCAGCATCGCGATCGACGGCGAGATCCCGGTGCCGATCATGCGCACAGTCGGCGTACTCGCACGCGCGTTCGCGGTTGCCTTCGCGCGCTCGCCCGCAAACGAGGCGACCATCACGAGCCACTCGTGGTCGCCAGCGGAACGCTCCGCCCATGCCACCACCCCGCCGTTGCCCCAGGGCGCGACCGACGGCATTCCGAGGACCGCCCCCGGCCTCGGCAACGCGAGCAGCGGTCCTTCCGCGGCGAACCGTCCGTCGACGAGCCCGAGCCACAGCGCCGACGACCGCCGCAGCGCGACCACCGCTCCGCCCTCCTCCCGCGTCGCCGCGCGAACGTCGATCGGCATCGCCGTCGCCACGGTCGACGTCGTCATCGCCGTCGTCGTCGCGGTCATGTTTCCGAGCCGCACGAACCCGTCGCGCGGCCGCGTCGCCCCCTGCGCCTCCGTCCGTGCGCGCGTCGCCATCATGGCCCCCACGATGGCATCCCCCTTCGC
>JAYTZB010000092.1:0-16720 GCA_043742085.1 Polyangiaceae bacterium | reverse complement strand
GCCAACAACATGCTCTACGACATCGGTCAGAGCGCGATTCCGACGGACACGGTGGACGTCGAGCGAATCCAGAAGCCCCGCACGTGGGACATGAAGGAGCTGACGCACTTCATCCTCTTCATCGGTCCGTGCTCCTCGATCTTCGACGGCGTCACGTTTGCCGTCATGTTGTACGTGTTCGGCTGCTGGAACGTTTCGGCGCCGGCGATCGCCGCGCACAGTCAGAGCCTCTTCCAGACCGGCTGGTTCGTCGAGAGCCTGCTGACGCAGACGCTGATCATCCACGTCATCCGCACGAACAAGCTGCCCTTCGTCCAGAGTCGGCCTTCCGCGTTCCTGCTCGTGACGAGCGCTGCCGTCATGGCAATTGGCATCGCGCTGCCGTTCTCGCCGCTGCGCGACTACTTCGGTTTCTCGGCGCTGCCGCTGCTGTACTGGCCGATCCTCGCCCTCACCCTCGTCGGCTACGTCGCTCTGACCCAGACGGCGAAGATGCTGCTACTCCGTCGCGGCTGGATCTGATCGCCAGGTCGCGGGCATCGGTGGTCATGCTGGAGCCGAGGGAGATGCCACGGGGGAAATGCCCGTGAGGCGCTCCACAGCATGAACGACGCGAGCTTGCTGTGCGGAGATGCGGGATCCAATCTCTGCCGGCAAATCGTGAGACAGCGCCTCCGCGAACGCGGCAAGCGTCACCTGGTCACCACGCAGGCACTCGTGCACGATTGCGGCGTCTGCGTGCGTCGCGCCGAGCGCCGCCAGAAGATCGCGATGAGCTGCCCCGGCGAAGGAGCCGCCGTGGCCGCCCTTTGCCCCGAGCTCTACAAGCGCGTTCGTCACCACACTCGCGATCTCCTCGCGTTCCACCTCGTTGCGCTGGAGGACGGTGCGAATTTCGGACGCACTGACCGCGGCCGCAGCGCGCCGGTAGCCTTCCACGCCGTCGGAGCAGACCGTGAGGAGGCGCCCGAGCGCGCGCGCGCCGTCATTGTTGGGTGTCATGCGAACTCGATGTGCATGTTGCACGCCATGGCCGCGGAGCGATCTCGGCGATGCAGCGAGACATGCGGACGCTTACGCTGAGGCGTGGACCGTCATCACCGGGACCGGTGACGCGCGGACGACAGATTCCGCGACGCTGCCGATGAGCGCAGGCTACGGCCACGGCCGCCGGGAACGAGCGGATCTCGCCGCGATCCCGGTCGCTTCGGCCCCGCTCGTGCCCGCCATCGCTTGCGCCTCGACGTAAACGGTGCGCGGCCGAAACGCCCCCCGGCTCGCCGCTTCACGAGGTGCGCGCGCGCATCGCTGGCAGCGCGCTTGCAGACAGCCGAGGCACGATGAGCCTCACGGTCCGTGACATCATGAATCCGCAGCTCCTATACGTCGCGGAGGACGAGCCGGCGCTCGCCGTGCGCGCGAAGCTCCTCGACTTCGCGGTCAGCGGCGCTCCGGTCCTCGACGCATTTTATCGTCCGGTTGGCTTCGTCTCGCTTCGGGACTTCAACGCCGACGGCACGACCATGCGCGTGTCGCGGCCGGCCGTGACGACGCGCGACGACGAGCCGATCGAGAGCGCCGCCTTTGCTCTCTCCGAAGGCAACTTCCGGCATCTCGTCGTCGTGGACGCGTCCGGTCGAGCCGTGGGCGTCGTCTCCGCCCTCGACTTCGTTCGCGCGTTTGCGGGGCTTCCGCCGAGGCATCCCCCTCGCTTCGACGTCGATTGCAGCTCCGCCGACGCCTTCGCCGACGCGTGACAAGCGCGCGCGGTCTGCGCCAGCACGAACGCCCTGCGTTCAACGCATCGACGCGATGCACGTCAGACCGCTCTCAGCAGGCCGCAACGCAATGGGGCTGCGTGGCGCGGGGCTTGCTCCGGGCAGCCATCGTGAAGAACGCCGAACCCAAGACTCCGAATGCCTCGCGCAACGCCTCGAAGGACTGGAGCGTGGGTGCCTTCATGACGCCGCAGCCTGTGACCATCGGCCGCAAGCAGCCGCTCGCGATTGCTCACCGAATGATGCGCGCGCACGGCGTGCGCCATCTGCCCGTGCTCGAGCACGGCGAGCTCGTTGGCGTCGTGTCGCAACGTGACCTCTACTTCCTCGAGACCGTTCGCGGCGCGGATCCGGAGGAAGACAGCGTGGAAGACGCAATGTCCACGGACGCGTACGCGGTGACGGCCGACCTGCCGGTCGCGACGGTCGCCAAGCACATGGCCCGTAAGCGATACGGCTGTGCGGTCGTCATGGAGCGCGACCGAGTCGCCGGCATCTTCACGACGACGGACGCACTGCACCTCCTCGGCGAGGTCGGTCGAGCCCGGCGGGCGCCGTGAGCCGCGCTCGTCGCGGAGCGCTCCTGGCGCTCGTCGCATCGAGCCTGCTCGCGGCCGCGTGCACGGCACGAGAAGCGCGGCATGAGGCGTCGCCGGTAACCCTCGATCCCATGGCGGCAGCGTCCGCTTCTGCCGCGCCGCCCGCCCCCTTGCCCGTCGAGCCGCCGCTCTCCTGTGCGACGCTCCGAGACGTCGGCGTCTCCGACGTCGTCCGCATCGACGGAACGACGCTCTTCTATGCCGATGCCACGGCCGGTCTCATGACCGTCGATGTCGCCGACGCATCGCGCCCGCACGTCCTCTCGCTCGTTCCGTTCGTGGGACGGCCGCTCGCGCTCTTCGTGCGTGACGGCATCGCATGGGTGGTCTTCGTCGATCCCGATTCGCGCTCCGGCACGGACGGGATTGCGACCGTCGTGCGCGCGGTCGACGTGCGGGACCCGGCAGCGCCGCGGATCATCGGTGACGAGACACGAAGAGGCGCCGCGCACGATGCAAAGCTCGTAGGCGGCCTGCTCTACGTGATGAGGGGCTCCGGCGAGCGCACCGTCATCGAGACGTTCGGCGTACAGGGCCGCTTCGTACGCTCGCTCGACTCGGTCGAGATCGACGGCGCTCCTGCGCAGCTCGCGGCGTCGGCCGCAGGGCTCGCAGCGGTCACGGTGAACAACGACGATCACGTCACCGTGGCATGGCTCGACCTCTCGATGGAACGCCCGGGATCGGTCCTCCTGCGGCAGTCGGTCCGCCTGCCCGGCGGCATGACGACGTGGGAGCGAGGCGAAGCAAAGGTCGTCGATGCCGACGAAGGCCAGCGCGTGCGGATCGTGACGTGCGCGACGCGATCGTGCACCGCGAGCGATCCGGCGACGTTGCGCATCATCGACTTCGCGAACGAGGCACCGGCGGGCAGCATGACGTCGTTGCGCCTGACCGCGCACGACGGTCTTCCCACCACCCGGTTTGCCGATGGCGTGCTCTACGTCGCCGAGGCGGCCGCGAACGGGGGCGAGTCGACCACGTTACACGTCGTGCTGACCGACGACGGGCCACCGCGCTTCGTCGCGCATCACACACTCCGCGGCCGGATCACCGCGCTCGTCCCGCATGAGAGCTCGCTCGTCGCGCTCGGCAGCACCGGCTCTCCCGACACGCAGATGAAGCTCATCTTGCACGAGGTGGACGTTCGTCGCCGGTCGGCGCCACGCACTCGGACGAGCGTCACGTTCGGCAGCAGTTGGACGTGGTCTGTCGCGTCGCACGACGACGCGGCGATGTCGTTCGATCCCGCGTCGCACGTGATGGCCGTACCGTTCACCGCGTGGCGACATTCCGACGCGCGCTACGTCACGGGCGCGCAGCTCGTGGACCTCCGCCCGTCGGGTGGGCACGCCGGCGCGACGCTACCGGTGGATGGCTGGGTGGAGCGAGCGGTCTTCCTCGATGGACACCTCGTCACGCTCGGTCCAAACGGCGTGTCGTCGGTCGACTACACGTCCGCGCGCCAGCGGGACCCGGCGGAGCGGCCGCTCGAGATGGGACGTTGACGCGCCGTCGTCTTCACGGCGCGCTGGCGACCCTATTCTTCTCGTACCCCGCGGACACCGTCATCACCGGCACCGGTGACAGGCGGACGACCCGCTCGGCGACACTTCCCACGAGCAGACGCGGCAAACCTCGACGCCCATGGGTGCCCATGACGACCAGATCGATGGCGTGGATGTCGATGATCTCGAGGATCGCTGACGCCTCGAACCCTGCGCGGAGGATCGCGTCCGTCGCCGGATAGACCTTCATGGTCTTCGCGTGGAGGTCGTCGAGCTCCTTCTTCGCCGCGCGCTCCATCTCGTCCATCGGCCAGTTGAGCCCCTCCGAGTAGGCCGTATAGGGCATCGACCAGACGTGGAGGAGCACCAACCTCGCTCCGAGCTTACGAGCGAGGTTGATCGCGACCTCGAGGGCATGGTCGGACGGCGGCGAGAAATCCGTCGGAACGAGGATGCGTTCGAACGTGCTCATGCTCATGGGAGACCTCCGGCGGGGGGATACGGTTGCGCGCCAGTGAGAACGCACTGCGAACGGCATACCGACGACGTCTCGCGGAGCGGCATGCTCTCTGCAACCCGTCGGCGGCAATGAGCCACCCGACGTTGTGGACGCATGCTGCGGACATCGTCGTCGTTGGTGGCGGTCAGGAGCCCCGGCCTACGCGAACGAGGTCGATGAAGCCGCGCTCCACGTTCGCGCTCGTCAGTTCGACGGTCACCCGGTCGCCAACGTCGAGGCCCTCGTAGCCCCGCACCACTCTGCCCTCGACTGCGGGACGGGCGATCCGCACCCAGGTTCCTTTTGCCGAAGCGCCGGTCACCATCGCGTCGAAGCGCTCGCCGACCCGTGACGTCAGCAAGAGCGCCGCAGCAGACTTCGCGACGCGACGCTCCACCTTGTTCGCGTTGTCTTCCTGCAGAGTGCAGTGGCTTGCCAGCGCGCTGAGCTCGTCAGCCGAATAGGGTACGGGTGCGCCGGCGAGAGCCGCGTGGAGCAGGCGTTGCGTGATGAGGTCCGGGAAGCGGCGATTCGGTGCGGTCGAGTGCGTGTAGTCCCGCACGGCAAGCCCGAAGTGACCTTGCGTCGACCCCCCGGGAAGCTCGAGAACATACTCGCCGCGGCCCAGCAGCTTGACCACCGACAGCGATAGATCCGCGAACCGCGTGGGGTCGGCCGCTCGTCGCGCGACGAGAAAAGCCTCGAGGGCACGCGCGCTCGGTGCCGGTGGCAGTGTTTTGCCGAGCGCCGCGGCCAGGTCGACGATGCGTGGCCAGCGCTCCGGTGAGCGTAAGACGCGGCGAAGCGAGGGAAACCCTCGCTCGCTCAGGTAGTGCGCAGTGACGCCGTTCGCGCCGATCATAAAGTCTTCGATGATCTGCTTCGCCCGATTGTCCTCGTCCGGCAGGAGGTCTGTGAGGGCATCGCCCTCGAAGATCGGACGAGCCTCGAGCGTCTCGAGGCCCAGCGCTCCATGCTCGTGGCGGAGCCCTCGCATCGTCTGCGCCACGCGGTCCTGGACGCGAAGTTGCGCGGCGAGTCCGGGCACGGCATCGATCCGCGGCGGCGCGGCGGCTTCTCCCCCGAGCCACGCCGCAAGCGCGTTGTAAGCGAGCTTCGCGTGATTGCGAACGACCGCGCGGTAGACCGCGGACGATGACACGCGGCCGTCGGCGCCCACGATCATCTCGAGGACGATCGCCATTCGGTCAGCGCCTTCACCGAGCGACGTGAGGTTCGTCGACAGACGCTCCGGCAGCATCGGAAACATCTGCGCAGCGGTGTACACGGAGGTCGTGTTGGCTGCGGCGTGTTGGTCGATGGCCGAGCCTCGTTTCACGGTGGCTGCGACGTCGGCGATCGCGACGAGCACCTTCGTCGCCCCGCTGGCATCGGGCGCGGTGACGGTGAGCTGATCGAGATCGCGCGAGTCGTCGTTGTCGATCGACGCCCATAAGAGCGCACGCAGGTCGCGGAGCGAATCATCGGGAACGATCACCGATTCGTGTAGCTCGCTCATCTCTCTCAGTGCCGCGGGAGAAAAGTCCGGCACGAAGCCGCGCTCGAGCATCGCTCGATGGGCGATGTGACGAAGCTGGTCTCGAGCCCCGCGGGGTTCCGATCCTTTGGAGGTCCGTGATTGAACGGCCGCATGTCGACCCGAAGGCTGGCCTCGCGATGAACCTCCACGTCTGCGCAGGTCTTCCTTCGGTGAGCTCATTGAAGGTGGCGGTGCAAAGGACCGGCCATCGTCGGCACGAAGAAGCCGCCTATGGTCGCGGACGCTCGCGTCACGTGCGCGCGCCACGGATCCGCCGGGCGCAAACGGTGCGGCACGGCGCACGCTTTTCCAATGCTCGAGCTTCACTCATCGAGGGGACGCGGTTGCCGCCGCGCGTGTCAGCTCCGTACGTCTGGCGGATCGCGACGCTTCGCGACTTCATCGGCGACCATCGCGACGAGATTCTTGCTCACGCGCGACCTCGGGTCGCGACGAGGACTATCCCAACCGCGACGGAGGCGGAGCTCGCGACAGGTCTTCCGCTGTTCGTCGAGCAACTCAGCGACGCCCTTCGCGGGGCGGCCACGCTCCGGGTGGTAGATGACGCAGAGATCAAAGACAGCGCCGCGGCGAGCTTCCTCGCGCATCTGGCGGTCGCGAAGTGCGCGGACCATCTGCCGATCTATCGTCTGGAAAAGGAGTTCGCTCGAAACGGCGCTCCGATCGCGCGGGCGGCCGTCTGATCACTCTGGAGCCTTGCCGGTCTTCGGTCGGTCGGACGGCAGGAACGAGAGCAGCTCCGGGGCAATCAGCTTCAGTAGCTCGGCGCGCAGCGGTTCACTCACGCGGCGGCAGTAGACGACGTCAGCGACACGCGGGTGGCCCTTCGGCGCTTGCGCCTTCTTTTCGGGGTTCGCGAACGTTTCGTAGCGAAGCTTCTTCGTATCGTACTGCTCGAAGACCTCGGTGACCCAGTGAAACCCGCTGCCGTCGACCGTGACGATATCGCCTCTGACGATCGGCTCCGCCGCAGAAGCGGTGTCACTCTCGAGCGCGGCGTCGGTTTCCGTCAGTGCTACCCGCTGCGTGGAATCGAAGCCCGACGTGAGCCAGTTGTGCAGCCAGTCGATAAAGCTCGACGCGACGACGGGATGACTCGCGAGAAGCGACGGCGATCGATGAGAGGGAATATCTTTCGCGTTGAAAGCGACGATGCCCGCGGCAGGCAACGCGCCTTCGGCGAGGACGAGCGCGCTGCGGATGAGCGGCTGGCTGTCGTACAGCACGTGGAACGGAAGAATCCCGGGGGGGAGCGAGCCCTCGTTCGACGAGGTCGCCGACGTCGTCGATCGCCTGCCCCAACATGGACACGGACATGAGGATGTTTCCACCTTCGTCCTCATCGAGCGTGGTGAAGTCGAGTCGATCCGCCAGCTCGGCTTCGTCGACGCCGTACGCAGTCATCCCGTCGTGAATCTCGAGGAACGCGACGAAGTCGGGCGGAAGCGGCACGCCGAACGTCGTCTCGACGCGACGACATAGCGCGGCGAGCGCGGCTGTATCCGCTCGCCCGGCGCGCACGACGACGGGCACCCGGTCATCGTCGCAATCAAGAGTCCGTTTTGCCTTGGCGAGAAGGTCTCCGTCGAGGATGCGGCCGTCTTTCAGCCGCCCGTCCAAGTCGTCCAACAGCGCGCGCACGGCTGCTTGCGTCATCCCCAAGAGACTACCTCAACGCCGAAAGCTCACGTCCGAGAATGAACGCTCACTGCAAACGGCTGCCGGCTGGCGCTCGCCGCAGATGCGTTGCGCCCTCCAGGGCCCGCAGCAGCTCCTCGACCGGCGCCGTCACCACTGCGAGCACGTGATTGTGTTCGATTCGGTCGAGCTCCAGTTTCGCGGATGCGGTGGCCGCCGCCGCGTGTCCCGGAAAGATGATTTGTCGTGCGCTGATGCCCACGCGCGCTTGCCTGGCGGCGTCCGCAATGACAAGCGAGATGCCGCCGAGAACTTCGCTCCACGGCTCGTCCTCGAGCTCGAGGTAGGGCGCCTCGGACGAGCAGTACAGGCTGAAGAGCCCGGCGGCGTCGCGCGGCGAGATCGCAACTTCTCGTTGGAGAAGCGCAGCCGAGACATCCACGACCTCCGCGCTCTCGAGGAAGCTGCGAGCTTTCCCTTCGAAGTAGTGTGCCCGCATCGAGCGCTTGAGCAGAGCTGCGCGTCGGATTGCGTTCCCTGTCGGTCCACGCTCCCAGATCGGCGAGAGGACCACCTCGAAGTCTCCACGCAACGAGAAGACCTCGAAGTCGAACAGGTTGCGCTGGATGATTCCCCGAACGAGCTCGCCGAGAGCGCGCTTCGCTTCTTGATCGACGCGCCCGCCGGCAGCAGGAGGCGACTCGCCATCGTTCGCAGCATCGGCAGCGCCTTGCTGTTCGAGAAGTCCCCTTCGCGCGAGCTCCTGAGCGAGTGATTCTCCGGCCTGTTCCGTGAGCGACTCTCGCTCGGCGTAGAGCTCGAGCAACCGAGCGTCTTCGAACGTCGCGTAGTCTACGCGATAAGGTTTGCCGACTCTGCCGATGAAGAGTCGCTTCAAGAATTGAAGGGGCATCGTCGAGTTTTACCACCGCGATCGTCTTGAAAGCGCTCGCTTGCGTGAGGATTGTCTCGGGGCCCGCCGGCGACGGGCGTTGTGGCGACCGCCGCCCGCGTCCCGTAACGCGAGACCCAGTATGGTCTCGTCGCAGCTCGAGGAAAACCGTCCGCGCTTACGGTGGCGGCGAATCCTCGAACTCCGCGTCGACCACGGTCTTCGCCGCCGGCTTGCGTGCACTTCCGGGGCCGCCGCTCTCTGTCGGCGGCGGACCGCCAGGTCCAGCAGGCCTGCCGTCGCCGCCGCCCGGGGCAGCGCCCTGGTACATGGCGCTCGCGATTCGATGCGACTCCTTTTCGAGGCGCTCCGTCGCGCTCTTGATCTGAGCATCGTCCTGCTTCTCGACCGCCTCGCGGGCGTCTTTGATGGCTGCCTCGACCGTCGCGACGTCCGCAGCCTGCAGCTTCTCTCGGTTCTCAGCGAACGTCCGCTCGAGCGTGAAGCAAAGGTTGTCGAGCTTGTTCCTGCGCTCGATCTCTTCGCGGCGCACCTTGTCCGCGGCCTCGTGCTCGGCGGCGTCCTTTACCATCTGCTGAACCTCCGCCTCGCTCAGGCCCGAGCTCGCGGTGATGGTGATCTTCTGCTCCTTGCCGGTGGCCGTGTCCTTCGCGTGAACGGACAGGATGCCGTTCGCGTCGATGTCGAACGCCACCTCGACCTTCGCGACGCCGCGCGCGGCGGGCAGCATTCCGCTCAAGTTGAAGCGCCCGATCGTGCGGTTCTGACGCGCCTCGGCGCGCTCGCCCTGGAGCACGTGGACGTCGACGCTCATCTGGTTGTCGCTCGCCGTCGAGAAGATCTCTTTTTTCTGCGAGGGCAGCGTGGTGTTGCGCGGGATCATCACGGTCATCACGCCGCCCAGCGTCTCGACGCCGAGCGAGAGCGGCGTCACGTCGAGAAGCACCATGTCCTTCACGTCGCCTGAGAGAACGCCGGCCTGCACGGCGGCGCCGATCGCGACCACCTCATCGGGATTCACGCCCTGATGCGGGTCCTTGCCGAAGAACTTCCTCACCGCCTCCTTGACCATCGGGATTCGCGTCGAGCCGCCGACCAGGACGATCTCCTTGATGTCGGCAGCGGTCTTCTTGGCGTCGGCGAGCGCCTTCTTCACTGGCTCCATCGTCCGCTCGACGAGCGGCGTCATGAGCTGCTCGAGCTTCGCGCGAGACAGCTTGAGGTCGAGGTGAACCGGGCCGCTCGCGGCGACGGTCAAGAATGGCAAGTTGATCGACGTCTCCTGCGTGCTCGAGAGCTCGATCTTCGCCTTCTCAGCGGATTCGCGGAGGCGCTGGAGAGCAATCTTGTCCTTGCTGACGTCGATGCCGCTCGTCTTCCGGAACTCGGCGGCGATCCAATCGATGACGACGTTGTCGATGTCGTCTCCGCCGAGATGGGTATCGCCGTTGGTGGAGATGACCTGCACGACGTTGTCGCCAACCTCGAGCACGGACACGTCGAACGTCCCGCCGCCGAAGTCGTACACCACGATGAGCTCGTCGGCTTTCTTGTCGAGGCCGTACGCGAGCGCGGCAGCGGTGGGCTCATTGACGATGCGTTTGACGTCGAGCCCCGCGATGCGCCCGGCATCCTTCGTCGCTTGTCGCTGCGCGTCGTTGAAGTACGCGGGCACCGTGATGACGGCCTCGGTCACCTTCTCGCCGAGATAATCCTCGGCCGCCTTCTTCAGTTTCTGCAGCACCTTGGCGCTGACCTCCTGCGGGCTCAGCTCCTTGCCACGCAAGGTGAACGCGGAGTCACCGTTGCTGGCGCGGGTCACGGCGTACGGAGTCCGCTTCGCTTCCTCCGTGACCTCCTCGAACTTACGCCCGATGAAGCGCTTTGCACTGAACACGGTGTTCTCGGCATTCGTGACGGCCTGCCGCTTCGCGATCTGCCCTACGAGCACCTCGCCCTTGGCGCCCCACGCGACGACGCTGGGCGTGATGAGCGAGCCCTCCTCGTTGACGATCACCTTGGGCTCGCGGCCCTCCATGATCGCGACGACGCTGTTCGTGGTTCCAAGGTCGATACCGATGATTCTGCCCATTGTCTTTGCCTCGCTCTCGCAGGTTGTGAGCGAGTTCCGTGCCGCGACTGCCGTACGCTGTTCTGTCGAACGACCGACCGAGCTGCGCCCTTTCGACGGCGCACGGCGTGCGTCGACGTGCAAGCAATGGCTCGGCGTGCGGCCCGGTCCATCACGAATGGACGCGCGGATCTTCGATGAGGTGGAATTCGAAGGGCAGTGGATCGGCAGCCCCGCGTGCCTCGCGTTGAGTCACGAGGCCGACAAGCCGAAGTCCGTGGACGACGGCGACGGCGTCGACCTTTTTCGCGGTCATCGCGCAGATGACATCGGCGACGGCGGTGTCCGGCTCGACCGCGATGGTCAGCGGCACCATGATCGCGAACCGTTTGGCAGCATGAACGAGATGCTCGTGCTGGCCCGAGACCCTGAAGTTCGTACCGCCGGGACGGCGTCGTGCATTCTCCCGCCCGATGATCGCCGGACCGTCCTCCTCTACGATGTCCGCGACGTCGCGGAGCGGCAACGCGCGACCGCCCTCGAGGACGACCTTCAGACGCCCAGGTCGTCTGTGGGCGCGAGCTCGGAGAGCACGCGTATCTCGAAGCGACGCCCGCCTTTTTGCTAGCAGGACGACGGCGATGTTGCGCGAGGCGAACGCAGCCGTGCCGCAGGCCCCACGCGCTCGGAGCGTTTTGCTCGACGACGCGACCGTCATCGCGACATCCGCACGAACAGTTGCCCTTCGTCCAGAGTCGGCCTCCCGCGTTCCTGCTCGTGACGAGCGCTTCCGTCAGGCGATTGGCATCGCGCTGCCGTTCTCGCCGCTGCGCGACGACTTCCGTTTCTCGGCCCTGCCGCTGCTTTACTGGCCGATCCTCGCCCTTACCCTCGTCGGCCATGTCGTCCTGACCCAGACGGCGAAAATGCTGCTACTCCGTCGCGGCTGGATCTGATCGCCGAGAGACGCGTCGCTGCGGATCGTGTGCATCTCCACCGACGGCTCGACGGCTGCGTCATCGCGGGCGACATCGCGGAGCGAGACCACCCCCGATCAGACGGTGGCACTCATCGAGAACGCGAACCGCAATCACTCCGGACGACACGATCTGCGATCGCGCGAGCGCGAGCGTGCTCCGGCGAAGGAGCCGCCGTGGCCGCCCTCTGCCCCCAGCTCGACGAGCGCGTTCGTCACCACACTCGCGAGCGCCTCGCGTTCCACCTCGTTGCGCTGGAGGACCGTGCGAACTTCGGACGCTTGCTTCCGCCTTGAACTACCGCTTCTCGCTTCGCCATCGAACGGCGCGCGCCCTCGATGCGATGCGCATGGCCTGCGATGGTCGCGCAGTTCATGCGCTAGCCAGAGCGCCGCACTCCTGCTGCCGCGCCTGCCGGGGAAAACTCTCGCGTGCGCAACGCACCGTGGGCATGTGCGGCGCCGAGCGCGTCGCCGGCATGCGCGATGCTTCAGACCGTTCCAACGATGGGAGCGGACTTCATGCGCGAAAGCGAACCCGCTTGGCAGATTCTGCAAACCGACGCCGGTCTCAAGCTGGTCGGGGAGCTGCGCATGGTCGATGCGACTCCGGTGTGGAAGACATTGCGCAGGCTCGCTGGCGAACGAGCGGACGGAAGATTCGACATCGACCTGACCGACGCCGTGATCGTCGACGGCGCGATCATGTCGCTGCTCGTCGAACTGCGCGCGGTCCTCTCCGCTCGCAACGTGCACGCCGAGATCGTCGGCGCCTCCGAGCGGCTGACGCCCATCGTGCATCTCTACCGCGGCGACGAGCCGCCGCGGCCGAAGGAGCGCACGGACAGAAAGACCGCGCTCACGCGCATCGGCATCGTGACGGAGAGGTTCCTGCAGAGCCTCCGCCGCCTCCTGATTTTCCTCGGCGAGACGGTGGCGGCGACGAGGGGCTTTCTCGGTGGGCCCGCCGCGGTGAACTGGAGGTCGATCCCCACCCTCACATCGCGAGCCGGAGCCGACGGCATTCCGATCGTGCTCCTCCTCAACTTCCTCGTCGGCTTCGTCATGGGCTTCCAGTCCGCTCGGCAGCTGAAGCTCTACGGCGCGAACATCTACGTCGCCGACGTGGTCGGCATCTCGGTCACGCGCGAGCTCGCTCCGCTGATGACGGCGATCATCATGAGCGGCCGCTCGGGCGCGTCCTACGCCGCCGAGCTGGGGAGCATGCGCGTCTCCGAGGAGATCGACGCGCTGAAGGCGATGGGGTTCTCGCCCGGCCCCTACTTGATCCTCCCGCGCGTCGCAGCGCTCGCTCTCGTCGCGCCGGTGCTCACGTTGCTCGGAGGCGTCGTCGGCGTGGCGGGCGGCGCGGCCGTCGCGGTCTCCAGCCTCGACGTCAGCGCGAGAGGCTATCTCGCTGAGCTGCGAACCGCGCTCGTGCCGTCCGACATCTGGACGGGGCTGATCAAGAGCGTCGCCTTCGGAATCGCCATCGCGTTCATCGGATGCCAGCAGGGCTTCGCCACCCGAGGAGCGGCCGAGGGAGTCGGCCGTAGCACCACCACCACCGTCGTCTCGTGTCTCTTCGCGATCGTCATCATCGACACCATCTTCACCGTCTTCTTCCAGACGTTGGGCAAATGAGCACCAAATCCGTCATCCAGGCTCGCGGTGTCTCGATCGGCTGGAGCCGAGACGAGGTGCTCCTCGAGCACGCGAGCTTCGACGTTCGCGAAGGCGAGATCTTCGGAATTCTCGGCAAGAGCGCGTGTGGCAAGACCACGCTGCTCCGCATCCTCATCGGGCTCGAGGAGCCGCTCGAGGGCCAGATCGCGATCGAGGGTGTCGGCACCCCGGGGTTCCGTCCCGGACGCCCGCCGTTCGGGGTCATGTTCCAGCAAGGCGCGCTCTTCGGATCGATGACGGTCGGTCAGAACATCGCGTTGCCGCTCGAGCGATGGACCGATCTCCCCAGCGACGCGATTCGGACGATGGTGCAAGCGAAGCTGCGCCTCGTCGGCCTCGAAGCGGCAGAGAACCAGTTGCCCTCGACGCTCTCCGGCGGCATGCGCAAACGCGCGGCCATCGCGCGCGCAATGGCGCTCGAGCCCTCGCTCCTGTTTCTCGACGAGCCCTCGTCGGGCCTCGACCCGGTGACCTCCGCGGAGCTCGATCGCTTGATCGCCACATTGGCGCGCGTCCTCGGGCTCACGGTGGTGCTCGTCACGCACGAGCTCGGGAGCATCCATGGCATCGTCGATCGCTGCATCATGCTCGATCGCGCGAGCAAGAGCATCCTCGCCTCGGGTGCGCCAGGCGACCTTCGCTCGAGTCCTCACCCGCGCGTGCAGCACTTCTTCAACCGAGAACCAGAGGCCGCGTGATGTCGGCCGCATCGACCCACTTCAAGCTCGGGATCTTCACGGTGCTCGCGATGGCGGCGGTGGTCGCGATCGCCTTCGGCCTCGGGTGGCGAGGCGTGGTGAGGTCCGACACGATCGGCTACCACACGTACTTCGACGAGACGGTGCAAGGCCTCGAGCTCGGCTCGCCGGTGAAGTTTCGAGGCGTGCTGATCGGCAGCGTCGAGGCGATCAAGATCGCGCCGGACCGCGTCCACGTCGACGTCGCGCTGGCGTTGGATACCGCAGCGACCCGCAGGCTGGGGCTCGCCGAGAGAGCGCCGGAGGTGCGTGCGGCCCTCGGCACGCAGGGCATCACGGGCGTGAAGTTCATCGACATCGATCTCTTCGATCCCAAGACGAACCCGCCTCCACAGCTCTCCTTTCCACCCGCGGAGAACTACATCCCGGCGAGACCGTCGTTCATGAAGGGCCTCGAGGACAGCCTCGAGATCGTGAGCCAGCGCCTCCCGGTGCTCGTCGAGACGACGGTCGCGACGCTGCAGCGGATCGAGGTCATCCTCGTCGACTTCCACGACCAGCGGATCCCGGATCGCATGGCGAAGGCGGTCGACAACATCGACGGTGCGGTCAGCGACATGCGGCGCCTGCTGAAGCACTTCGACGGCGCGCAGATCCCGGACAAGACCGCCGCCGCGATCGACAAGCTGGGAGACGCGGTGGCAAAGGTGAACACGATACTCGATGGCATCGGGGGCGACGGCGGCCTCGTGGCGAGCACCCAACGCGCGACGGAATCGATCGGCGATCTAGGCCGAAGCACGAGCGGCTCGGCGGCTCGGCTCGAACGAACGCTCCGCGATCTCGACGAAGCGGCGGTGGCGATCCGAAGCCTGGCGCAAGCCATCGATCGCGACCCGGACATGCTCGTCAAAGGACGTGCGAAGGCGAGGAAGCCATGAGGGCGTTCGCGCGCATCTGCCTGTTCTTGGCGGCGCCGCTGGTGCTCCAAATCGGTGGGTGTGCGCTCATGTCCAAGGGCACCCCGAGCGAGATGCGCTTTTTCTCACCGGAGAACATCGACGTCCACCACGTGGCGCCTCGCGCGTTGCCGCCGGTCGCGCGACTTCGCCTCGGCGGCCTGACGTCGAGCGCGAACCTGCGGTATCCGATCGTGCACCGTGAGTCAGCGGTCGAGCTCGACCTGTACGAGACGCTGCGGTGGACGGAGAACCCCGAAGACTACGTGCGTCGCTCTCTGTCGCGCGCGCTCTTCGAGGACGGCCAGCTCGAGGAGGTCGTGGGCGGCGCAGCGCTGACGCTCGACGTGGAGGTCATCTCGTTCGAGGAGTCCCGCCGGGACGGGCGCCGCGTGGGCCGGATCCAGCTCGGGTATCAGCTCCACGACGAACGCTCGGTCCTGAAGAGCGGCGTCGTCGCCGTCGAGCGGGACGCCACGGGCGCCGGCATCGAGCCCGTCGTCGCCGCGATCGGCTCGGCTATGGATGCCGCGACATCGGAGCTAGCGAAGAGCGTCGTGACCCAGCTACGTGCCCGATGAGCGGACGCAGAATCGGCGCCATCGCTCGGGGGCGCGGCCCTGCCCCCGCGCTTGCCCCACCCTGGCACGCGCCCTGCGTGGAGTCGTTCAGCCCGGAGGTGCTTCGATGGACCCCACCCGCACGCTCGTCGTCCTCTACTTGAGGACCGGCACGACGGGGATCGTCGCGCGCGCTTTTCGCGATGAGCTCGGATGCGAGATCGAGGCGATCCGCGACCGCACGAGCCGCGAGGGGAGTCTCGGCTTGTCCGCTCGAGCTTCGACGCAATCTTCCATCGACCCGCGGCGCTCCGCGCGCTGAGCTCGAAGTGAGATATGCGAGGGACCCATGACGACCACTGCAAACGACCAACGAATAGAGCAAGACCTCGTCGCGGTCTTGCTGGACGCCCATGCCCGCGGTCGTGAAATTCTCGATACCGCCCTCCAGATGCTGAGGTCGGCGGACGCCGAGGACGATGTCGCGGCTCGGATCGCGGCGAACGTCCATCGCTTCTTGACCTTCACCAACCTGCAACACGAGATGGACGAAGAGCAGCTCGTATTCCCCGCGTTGCGGGCGAATGCGTTGCGGGCGAGTGGGCCGCATGACGAGGTGGACGCCGCGCTGACGCAAGTGATCGACACCCACGTCCTTTTCGACGCGCGTCGCGACGAGCTCGCCGCGCGCTGGGAACGTGTCGCGCGTGCACCTGCTTGCCTTCGAGGCGAGCGCGCCGAGCTGCTGGCCGCGACGGGGAAGCTCGCCAGTGCGCTCGCGCGACACCAGCGGCACGAAGAGCTCGCCATCTTTCCGCTCGTACAAAAGTACGTCCCCGCGGAGACCCAGGCGAAGATCCTCGCCGTCATGTCCCGTCGGGAGGCCCGCTCGTAGGAGGTGCCCAATGCAGGCCTCGGTCGGCAGCCTTGCTGCTCCCGCTCTCGCCGAGCCGCGTCCACATCGGACCACTCTCCGAGCGATCGCCTCCCTCAGGCCACACGCAGTCGGTGGTGCAGAGCGACGACCTGCACGCAGAGCCACTCCGCGCACGCAGTGCGCTGGCGCGCAAATCAAGCGGGAGCCGACGCTGTCGGTGGGGTCGGTTCGTCGGCTTCCGAGAACGGGCGCGGAACTGGCACGAGGCTCGCGCATGAACGATCTCACCCGCCGCCGCTAGCCAGCCGTCTCGAAGGAGCGCTGCGGTCTCCTCGACGGCGCCATAGTAGCCGGGCGTCAGAGCGATTCCCGGACAGGTGAGTTCCATACCGAGATC
>JAYTZB010000091.1:0-2133 GCA_043742085.1 Polyangiaceae bacterium | reverse complement strand
TGCTCTGGCACTTGATGAAGCACTTCGCGAGCTATGGCTTCCACGAGTTCGTGCTCGCGCTCGGCCACAAGGGCGACATCATCAAGCGCTGGTTCCTCGACTATCACGCGCTCGCGGGCAGCAAGACGGTGCGCCTCAAGGACGGCAGCATCACGACCCACGCCAACGACGACCACGACGACTGGACCGTGCACCTCATGGACACCGGGGAGTCGACGATGACCGGCGGTCGCGTGAAGCGGCTCGCGGGCCTCGTGGGCGACGGCCGGTTCCTCCTCACGTACGGCGACGGTCTCTCCAACGTCGACCTCACCAAGCTGCTCGCGTTCCACGAGGCGCACGGCAAGCTCGCCACCGTCACCGCGGTCCGCCCGCCGGCGCGCTTCGGCGGTCTCGTGTTCGCCGGCGATCAGGTGAAGGAGTTCACCGAGAAGCCCCAGATCGGCGAGGGCTGGATCAACGGCGGCTTCATGGTGCTCGAGCCCGGGGTCCTGAAGTATCTCGACGGCGACTCGGCGGTGCTCGAAGCCGACGCGCTCGAGGAGCTCGCGCGCGACGGTCAGCTCATGGCCTATCGCCACGAGGAGTTCTGGCAGTGCGTCGACACTCTGCGCGAGCTCCGGCTGCTCGAGTCGCTGTGGGCGTCGGGGACGCCTCCGTGGAAATCCTGGTGAGCTGAGCGCGCTCGGAGTCGCGTCAGGATACCGCACCAAGCGGAACGGGGGTTGCATGGGTGCCTCGCTCACCATCGACCCTTCCCACTCTTGGAGGACACCATGAAGAACGCACTCATCTGCTTTGCGGCCACCGCCGCCCTCGTCGTCGCGTGCAATCACGAAGATGCGCCCGCGCGCAGCGCCAACACCACGGGCGCGTTCGCCACGGGAAACCAGGACGCCGTCAAGCGCTTGACCGAGGCCCGTTGCGAGCGCGCGAAGGCGTGCAACCAGCTCGGCGACAAGCAGAAGTACGCCGACGAAGCGGCCTGCAAGCGTGAGAACCACCACGATCTCGAGGCGGATCTCCGCCCCGGCGAGTGCCCCGGTGGCATCCGCGAGCAGAAGCTCGCGAACTGCATCCAGGAGATCCAGAACGAGAAGTGCGGCAATCCCTTCGACAAGATCAGCCGCCTCACCACCTGCCGCACCGGCGCGCTCTGCATCGACTGAGCTGAGCTCGGCGATGCGCGCGATCACGCCACACACGTGACACAGGCGCTCGCCCGCGGGGCGATCGACCGCCGCTTCACTGCGGTCGATCGCCCTTCGTGTACCCTGCGTTCGTGAAGAGCCGCCGATGACTCAGAACCACGCTGAGATGCTCGTCGACGGGCATCGGATCCTTCCCAGCCTGCTCGCCGACATCGAGTCGGCGACGAGCTTCGTCCACGTGTCGATGTTCCTCTTCTTCCGCGATCCGATCGGCGAAGAGGTCGCCGCTGCGCTCTCGCGACGGGCGAAGGCGGGCGTCAACGTCCGCGTGCTGCTCAACGTCGAGAAGACGGCCATGGGCGATCCCTTCTCCACCGGCGAGAAGCAGATGATGAAGCACGACCCGGACATCCACTACGACCCCCTCGACGTGAAGCCGCTCTGCGAGTCGATGACGGCTGCCGGCGTGTTGGTCCTCGACACCAACATCGACTACGACGCCGAGCCGAAGGTCGGTGACGCGCGCCTGCACTCGATCGCCGCCCAGATTCGCGGCGGTATATCGATCGACGACATGCACGTCGATCACCGCAAGATCGTCGTCATCGACGGACGTGTTGCCTACTGCGGCGGCGCCAACGTGGGTGCACAGTACATGTATCATGTGCCGTTCGACCCGCAGAAGGATGCGCGCGAGGAGGGCGAGGAGCGGAAGCAAGCGAAGCTGCCGGAGCCGTGGTGGAAATGGCACGACAGCCTCAGTCGCTTCGAAGGGCCCGTCGTGTCCGCGATCGATCAGCAGTTTCGTGATCGCTGGATGCTCGACGGCGGCCACGAGCTCGCGCCCGATCCGATGGTCCCCGGGGCCGAGCCGCCGCGCGGTCTGCCGGTCCGTGACGCGCGCATCTACTGCAACGAGCCGAGCGAGGAGCCGAACGGCGTTCGCGAGCTCTACTTGCGCCTCATCCGCGAGGCGCGCCGC
>JAYTZB010000090.1:0-1887 GCA_043742085.1 Polyangiaceae bacterium | reverse complement strand
GACCCGGTCGAAGCGAGCCATTCCTTCTCGTCGAACGGCAGTCCGGCGATCTCTTTTCGCTCGATCTCGGTGAGCGCGATCACCTTGTCGTAGAAGCCGGGTACCGCGATCTTGCCGTCCGCGTCGTGCAAGGACGCGATCATCTTCGCCAGCGCGTTCACCGGGTTGGCGACGCCGCCGCCGAACGACCCGGAGTGGAGATCCTGCTTGGGACCGGTCACGTGGATCTCGAGGATGGCGAGGCCGCGGAGGCCCACGCACAACGACGGGATGCCGCGACCGAACATCGCCGTATCGCTCACGCAGACGAAGTCCGCGGTGAGATCGGCGGCGTGCTCGCGCATGAGGCCGTCGAGGTTGTCGGAGCCGATCTCCTCTTCGCCCTCGACGATGAGCTTCAGGTTGATGGGGAGCTTCTTCATCGTGGCGAGGAAGCTCTCGATCGCCTTCACGTGGATCCAGACCTGGCCCTTGTCGTCGACGACGCCGCGGCCCCACATGCGACCGTCACGGATGGCGGGCTCGAACGGCGGCGAGACCCACTCCTCGAGCGGATCGACGGGCTGCACGTCGTGGTGACCGTAGACGAGCAGCGTGGGCTTGCCGGGCGCGTGCATGAACGACGCGAAGACCGCGGGATGACCGGGCGTCTCCCACATCTCGACGCGGTCCGCCTTCAGCCGCTGGAGCTCCTTCATCAGGTGCTCGGCGTTCTTCCGCATGTCGGCCTTGTGGGCCGGGTCGGACGAGATGGCGGGGATCTTCACCCACGTCTGCAGCTCCTCGACGAAGCGCGCGCGTTGGTCATCGATGAACTGCAGCACCTGGTCCATGGCTGGCCCTTCTAGCGTCACTTCGACAGGACCGCGAGCGCCTCCTTCAGGAGCTCCGGCAGCGGCGTTTCACCGATCTTCGCGCTCAGCTGCTCGACCGCGCGATCGGCCTCGCCCTGGCGGTAGCCCATGTTCACGAGCGCGCGCGCGAGGAGGTCGCCGGTCGACGACGGCGCGGCGCTGACGGGCGCCGAGCTCGCGGCCGCCGTGCCGCGCGGGCCGGCCGCCTCGAGGATCGCGACTTTGTCCTTCAGCTCGAGAAGCAGGCGCTCGGCGGTCTTCTTTCCGATGCCCGTGATGCTCGTGAGCTTGGTCAGCTCTTTTCTTGCGATCGCCTGTCCCAGGTCAGGTGCGGGCAGCGCGCTCAGGACCGCGATGGCGGTCTTCGGCCCGACGCTGCTCACGCCGATCAGCGTGCGGAACGCGACGCGATCGCCTTCGCTGGCGAAGCCGAAGAGCGAGAAGATGTCCTCGCGCACGTGCGTGTGGACGAAGAGCGTCGAGCGCCCGTCGCCGTCGGTGGGCGCACGGCCGACCGTCCCGAGCGGGACGACCAGCTCGTAGCCGACGCCGTTGACGTCGATGACGACGTTGCCGTCGTCCTCCTGGGTCACCTTCCCGGTGAGCCGGCCGATCATGCCCGCACTCTACGCGATTTCAGCGCGATTTCAGTTCTGCTTCGCGCCTTGGGCGATCCAGCGGCGAACGATGTCCCGCGTCGGCAAGTCGAGCACGGTGTCGTTGGTCTGGGGCATGAAGTGCAGGCAGGAGCCGCCGGAGCACTGCGCATCGAGCGCGCACTGGCTGCCATCCATCTTGCGCATGAGATAGCTCTGGCGCGGATCGCCGGCGGTGATGAAGGGCATGGTCTGGAGCTCGTCTCCCCGCACGCCGACGATCGCCGTGTAGACGCGCGCGGGATCCTTGCCCAGGAAAACGCCGTTCGCGGAGCCGGTGCTCGAGCCGTGACACGTCGAGAACGCGCAGGACTGAGCGAAGATCGGCATCACGTCGTTCGCGAACGAGACCACGGGCGCGGCGGTGTCGAAGCCGG
>JAYTZB010000089.1:0-2866 GCA_043742085.1 Polyangiaceae bacterium | reverse complement strand
CCGGTGAGCGTGACCTTGCGTGTGCCGCCCCCGGCCTTGCGCGGCATGGGCTTGTCGCGACGCGCGTCGATGATCTCGGCGTGACGGATGCCCGCGGCGATGATGGCGCCGAGCGCTGCGAGCAGCTCGATGTCGCGCTCCTCGAACTCGAGGCGCTCGCGCTGGATGACGAGCGCGCCGAGGGGGCCGGCCTTGCCGCGCACGGGGATGGCGAGGAACACCGGGTAGCGATCCTCGGCGAGGACGTCGAAGTGCTTGTACGCGGCGTCCTCCGGGGCGTGGCCGCTGGTGACGGGACGCAGGTACTCGACGGCCTCGCCGGTCATGCCCTCGCCGATGTGGAGGCGGATCTGACCGATCGCGCCGGGCGAGAAGCCGACGTTGCCGCGCATCACGAGCTCGTGACCGTCGCCCTCCACGAGATAGAGCGAGCAGACGTCGGCCGCGAAGATCTCGGCGATCCGGCGCGGCGCCTCGTCGAGCAGCGTGACGAGCGGCATCGGCTTCGCGGCGAACGCGACGAAATCGAGCACCCCATCGAGGCGCTTGTTCCCCCGCCCATGAATCTTCGGCTTCGATTCGTCAGACATCCGTGACCCTGGAGTTTCGCGCGTGGCGAGACTAAGGGAAAGGGCGGAGAATTTGATGGCTCTCGACTTTCCCTCGACCGAGTGGGTGGCCGCCTACAAGGACGCCATCAACGCCAACCCCGAATACAAGAAGGCCGGCAGGGACTGGACACATGGCGTCGTCGCCATGGTCGTCAAGGCCGAGCCCTCCCTCGGCATCCCCGAGGACCTGGCGATGTCGCTCGACGTCCATCAGGGCGAATGCCGCGGCTGCACGCTGACGCCCGCGAGCGAGGCCGAGAAGATCGCGCCGTTCGTCGTGATGGCCAGCTATGCGCAGTGGAAACAGGTGATCAAGAAAGAGATCGACCCCACCAAGGCGCTCATGCAGGGGAAGCTCAAACTGACCAAGGGCCACATGCCCACCATGGTCAAGCACGTGAACGCGTCGAAGCAGCTCGTCGAATCGACGACGCGCGTTCCGACCAAGTTCCGCGACGAGTGAGCCGGCAGGCCGAGCCCGCGTTCAGGGGCCAAATGGCGTTTGCGCCGCAGGCCGCCTCGACCTCCGGCGGCCGCGTGCCAGTCGGTGCTTGACCCAAGCGGCTACGTCCTCCGATAGTACGGCCATGCCGACCTCCAACCCGCTCGTTCTCGTTGCCGATGACGAGCCGTCGATGCTCGAGCTCGTCGCGCGGCATCTGCGGACCATGAACGCCCCGAAGCTCGAGGTGATCCAGGCCTCCGACGGCGAAGAGGCCTGGCGTCTCGCGCAGGAGCACCTGCCCGATCTCGTCGTGCTCGACGTGATGATGCCGGGGATGAGCGGCTGGGAAGTGTGTCGCAAGATCCGCGAGGACGTCGCGCTCGCGCATACGGGCGTCGTGATGCTCACGGGCATCGGCGAGAACTTGAACCAGATGACGAGCCCGCTCTACGGCGCGGACGCGTACATCGACAAGCCGTTCGAGTTCGACGACTTCGACGACAAGATCCGCGGCACGCTCACCGCGCGCACGAAGCAGCGCGAGGGCGTCGTCCGTCCGGCCATCAACGGCACGGTCGGCGCGGCGAAGCCGATGAGCCGCGACGGCGACGACGCGCCGAAGCCTGGCAAGAAGGCGGCGCCCAAGGCGACCGTGAAGACCAAGTCGGTCGCCAAGCCGGCCGCGAAGAAGGCAGCGCCGGCGAAGCCTGCGAAGAAGAGCGCGGCGGCGCCCGCGAAGAAGACGGCGGCGGCGAAGAAGCCGGCCGCGAAGAAGAAGGCGGCAGCGAAGAAGCCGGCCGCGAAGAAGGCTGCGGCGAAGAAGCCCGCCGCGAAGAAGAAGGCTGCGGCGAAGAAGCCCGCCGCGAAGAAGAAGTAGTCAGCCCTTCGTTCGGGCGGTCTCGAAATCCCCGCGGAAGTACTCGACCGCGCGACGCACCGTCTCCTCGAGCGGCCGCGTCGGCAGGCCGAGCTCGCGCTTGGCCTTCGCGTTCGAGAAGAATGCGCTGCGCTGCGCGTAGCGCATCGAGCGGTACGTCGCCGGCGGCTGCTTGTGCGAGACGTGGTCGGCCCAGAGCTCCATGCCGAGCGCGACGCCGGCGGCGAGCGCGCCGGGCATCGGTAGCTTCGGCGTCTTGAGGCCCGCCACCTTGCACACGATCGCGAAGAAGTCCTTGAGCGAGACGTTGTCGTTGCCGAGGATGTAGCGCTCGCCGATGCGGCCCTTCTCCTCCGCGAGGAGATGACCCTCGGCGCAGTCGTCGACGTCGATGGTGCAGAAGCCCCCCGGGCCGTGACCGGGCACCTCCTTGTTGAGCAGCGCGCGGATGATGCCGCCGGTGGGGGTCGGCGCGATGTCACGCGGCCCGAACGGGAACGCCGGATTGACGATCACGACGGGCAGGCCGCTCTCCGCGAAGCGCATGGCAATCCGCTCGCTCTGCCACTTGGTGAGGATGTACGGGTTCGCGATGTCGAAGAGATTGAACTTCGTGGTCTCGTCGGCGAGGCCGCCCTCCACCAGACCGATCGCGGCGATCGAGCTCGTGTAGACGACGCGATGGACCTTGGCCTGCTGCGCGGCGAGCAGCGTCGAGACCGTGCCCTCGACGTTGACGCGATAGATGACCTCCTCGTCGGGGAGCCACGTCTTGTAGATGGCCGCGAGGTGGAAGAGCGTGTCGCAGCCCTCCAGCGCCTTCTTCATGGTCGCGAAGTCGGTCACGTCGCAGGTGATGCGCTCGACCGGCAGGCCCTCGAGGTTCGCCAGGTTCGCGCCCGGCTCGATGAGGCAGCGCACGCTACGCTTCTG
>JAYTZB010000088.1:0-3327 GCA_043742085.1 Polyangiaceae bacterium | reverse complement strand
GAGCGGCTGGCATCCGGCTCGAGCCGTTCGTGGACGACGAGATCGTCGCCGTCGTCGGGCGGAGCTCACCGTTCGTCGTGCGCAAGGTGTCCGACCTCGCCCACGTTCCGGTCTTGTGGCGGGAGCCCGGCTCCGGCACGCGCTCGGTGCTCGATCGCGCGCTCCGTCAGGCGGGGATACGGCGGAGCCCGCTCCCCCGAGACGTGGTGATGGGGAGCACCGAGGCGATCCTCGGCGCGGTCGCCGCCGGGCTCGGTGTCGCGTTCGTGTCGCGATGGTCGGTGCGTCTCCACCTCGCTGCGCGTCGGGTGCAGCTCGTCCCCGGCCTCGACTTCGTGGTGCGCCGGACGTTCCACTGGGCGCTCCCGACCGGCGGCCTGCACGGGTCGGCCGCGCGCTTCCACGCCTTCGCAGAGCGGCAGCCGCCGGTGCTCGCGTAGGCATGCCTCACGCGAGCAGCGCCTCGAGCGCGCCTGCGGCCGCGATCGGGAGGAGAGGCGACAGCCTCGGGCGAGCGACGAGCAACGCGAACACCGCCGCCGCGACGGCCCCTTGACGGAAGCCGTGCACGGCCGTGTGGAAGAGCGCGACGCAGGCGGCGGCGATCGCGCCGACCACCGCCGGCGCGACCGCTGCGAGGAAGCCGGCAACTACCGGGCTCCGGCGAAAGGCGTTCATCGAGCGCGCGGCAGCGATGGCGAGGACGAACGGAGGGCCGAACATCGCGAGAGTCGCGACCGCCGCGCCGAGTGCGCCGGCGACGCGGTACCCGATGAACGTCGCCGAGATGGCGATGGGGCCGGGGGTGATCTGGCCGAGGACGATGGCATCGCGGAACGCGTCGTCGTCGAGCCAGCCGCGCACGTGCACGACCTCTTGCTCCATCGGGGAGATCATGGCGATGCCCCCGCCGAAGGTCGCGACGCCGATGCGCGCGAAGACGAAGAGCAGCGCGACGACAGCGGGCATCGCCGCCACGGGCGGGATGGCGACGAGGAGCGCACCGAGTGAGCCGCGGGCGTCGTTCACGGGCGGCGAAGGGGGGCGGAGCTCCGCGGGCCGCATCCAGATGGCGCCGATCAAGCCGGCCACGGCGATGACCTCGAGCAGGTTGACGGCGTTGACGATGAGCAGGCACGCCGCGGCCGCGGCGATGCTCCAGGCAAGCCGGCCGCGGATCGCGAGGCGTCGCATGTCCACGGCCACCGCGCCGATGACGCCCACGGTGGCGGCCCCCATGCCGTCGAGGACGGTCCCGAGCGCCGGTAGATGGCGCAGCCGCGCGTAGGCCGCGCCGAACGCGAACATGAGCGCCACGCTCGGCCCGAGGAAAGCCGCCGCGGCTCCAGCGGCGGCGCGGACTCCCCCGAAGCGGTAGCCGATCAGCGTGAGGAGGTTCGTCGCCGTGGTGCCGGGCAGTGAGCTCGCCACGGCAAGCGCCTCCACGAAGCCCTCATCGTCGAGCCACTCGTGCTCGTCGACGACGGCGCGACGGATCTGCTGCGCGACCGCGTAACCGCCCCCGAAGCCGGTGAAGCCCAGCTTCAGGGCGAGCGCGAAGAAGCTCCTCAACCTCGGCCGACCCATTGGGCCCTTCCTACGTCATCGGCAGGCCGGCGGCGACCGTCGCGGGCGCTCCGCGGCGCACCGCGAACGCCTTCCACGCCCGTCGGCTCTCCCCGGACGGGCGTGGGAATTGGCGAGCTCCCGAGAGGTCATTCATGCCCGCCGGAACCATCGAAGCGCTCCTCTCGTGCCGCGCCATGAGGCACGCGCGGGCTCCTTGTCGGCGCTGGGGCTGGCGATGAGGCCACCGCGGGTGGCGCACGCGGTCGTCAGGCGCGGAGGCTGTCGATGGCGCGGCGCAGGCGCTCCTCGGCGGCCGTGGCCACCTCGTGAATGCCCGAGACGCCCTTGACGACCTCGAACATCGCGCGCGGCGAGGCGGCGGAGACGACGACGTCCACGCCGTCTTGCGCCACCACGACGTTGCACGGAAGGAGAAGGCCGATGGCCGGCTCCTTCTGGAGCGCTTCATGCGCGAGCTTCGGGTTGCACGCGCCGAGGATCACGTAGGGCTCGGTCTTCACGCCGAGCTTCTTCTCGAGGGTCGCCTGCACGTCGATCTCGGTGAGGATCCCGAAGCCCTCGGCCTTGAGCGCCTCGGTGACGCGCTCGCGCGCGCCGGCGATGGTGGTCTTTGGGATGCGGCAGGTAATGGCGTAGGGGACGTCGAAGTTCATGGCTTGATCCATTCTCTTTCAGCGGGTGGTGATGGCCGTCAGGTCGATACGCATGCAGTCGGCGGCGAAGGCGACACGCCCTCCATAGCTCTCCTTCACCGAGCGGAGCACCGGCTCCTCGGCCTTCTCCACCCTGGGTGGGATGTGGCTCAGGAGGAGGGACTTGACGCGGGCCGCCGCGGCGATCTCTCCGATGCGGTGCGGCGGCGTGTGGAGATCGTAGAGCTGCTTCGGCGATCCCGGGGGATCGACGACCGCCGTGTCGTAGACGAGGAGATCGGCGCCCGCGGCCAGCTCGGCGAGGTTGTCGTTCTTCGAGGCGAGGTCGCCGGAGACGATCAGCGCATGGCCGGCGTAGCCGATCCGGAAGGCCACCGCCGGAACGTCGTCGTGATCGACCGCGATCGAGGTGACGCGAAGGTCGCGCTCGCGTAGCACCTCGTGGATCGGCGCGTCGGGCTGGATGGGCAGATCGGTGGCGGAGAAGCGCAGCTCGTTCCGGAACTTCCGGAGATACGCGTAGGCGCCGTGCTCGCCGAAGAGGCGGTCGATGGAGTTGGTGGTGCTCGGGTAGTCGCCGCCGCCGGCGGGACCGAAGAAGCGAAACGTCAGCGGCTCGTCGAACGTGAGGTCGCGTGACTTCACGAAGCCGGGGACGTCGCCCGTGTGATCGATGTGGAGGTGCGTGAGCAGCAGCGTGTCGACGTCCTTGAAGTCGACGCCCAGCTCGCCGAGCCAAACGAAGGCACCGGGTCCGACGTCGACAAGGATTCTCGCCTTGCCTCCGAGGAGCACGAGATAGCTCGACGCCGCGCGTCCGAAGCCGCGTGGGCCGCCGGAGCCCAGCACCACGAGCTCAAAGGGCGCGGGGAACGTGGACGCGCTCGTGCAGCGCTCCGATGTAGCGCGAGCCAGCGGGCCCGTCGGCGCTGCGGCCGCACCGTCCGCGTTCTGGTGAGCACATCCTGCACTGGCGACGGCGACCGCGGTCAGGAGACAACAGGCCATGAGCGATCGCTGCATGCCATGTCCGTACCGTGCACGTGCGTGCGTCACATCGCCTTCGCCGCGGAGGAAGGCTCGG
>JAYTZB010000087.1:0-6709 GCA_043742085.1 Polyangiaceae bacterium | reverse complement strand
GCGCCCTCGACGCTCGCCTTCACGCCCGCGCGGTCGAGGAAGTCACCGAGGAGCTCCGCCTGGGAGCGATCGGCGAAAGAACGGAGGAGGACCCACTCGATGTCTGCCACGGGCGCAGCTTACCGCGCTCCGTCCCGCGGGCGCGATACAATCGCGACGTGCCCCTCGGTCCCGGCGAGACGTTCGAGCGCTACACGATCCAGGAGATGATCGGGCGCGGCGGAATGGGCGAGGTGTGCTGCACACTCGATACGCGGCTCCTGCGCAAGGTCGCGCTGAAGGTGATCCGACCCGATCGCACGGTCGACTGGGACGAGGCCATCGCGCGGCTGTTCCGCGAAGCGCGCGCGGCGGCAGCGCTCACCCATCCGAACGCCGTCGCGATCTTCGATCTCGGCGAGGCGGACGGGACGTTCTTCCTGGTGATGGAGCTCGTGCGAGGCACACCACTGCGCGCGTTCGTCGGCGATCCGCAGGTGCCCATCGAGGTGAAGCTGGGGTGGCTCGCAGGCATCGCACGCGCGCTCTCGGCGGCGCACGACGCGGGGATCGTCCATCGCGACGTGAAGCCGGCCAACATCATGATCACGAGCGAGGGCATCGCGAAGGTCCTGGATTTCGGCCTTGCCAAGGCCGTCGACGACCCCAAGACCTCAAGACCGAGGTCGGCGATCTCATCGGGACGCCGCGCTACATGTCCCCCGAGCAACGTGCCGGAAAGGAGACCGATGCTCGCGCCGATCAGTACGCATTCGGCGTGACGGCCGCGGAGCTGCTCTCCGGCATTCATCCCGAGCGCGCACGGCGAAAGGGCGGACTGTCGCCCATTCATGACCTTCCTGAGGACCTCTCCGAGCTGCTCCAGAAGATGCTCGCAGAGGAGCCGTCGAAGCGGCTTCCGAGCATGCTCTCCGCGGCGGTGGCGCTCGAATCGGCGCAGCGGCGGCTCACCGGCGAAGGCTCGATCTCCGCGATCTTGCGCGCCGGCCCGCCATCGACCCGGTCCGCGCTCCGGGCGCACCAGGCCGCGCTCGACGACACCGAGATCCACGTCGAGGTGGACCTTGCGAGCTTCGACGTGACCGAGCCGACCGGCACCGACGACATGACCACCGCGGTGCGCGTCGGGCCCATCGACGCAGCGATGGCGTCCATCGCCCTCACCGCCGATTTCCGCGGCTACACCCTCGGCACGGCGGAGTACGAGGTCGTCCTCGACGCGAGCGACGCGCTGGCGTCGACGCTGTCGCTCGTCGCGAGGAACCCGGGACACGGGATCATCGTCGCCGGCCACGTCAGCGTCGTTCGTCGGACCGCCGAGCTCCGGACGTACGACTACGTGGCGATCCAGTACGCACAGAGCTTCGGACCCAGGCCCGCCTTCGATCGCGCGCAGTACGAGGGCTTCATCAAGCGCACCCAGGGCGTGCTCAAGCGCATCGCGGTCGTGAGCTACACGCTGGTGTCGCCGCCCTCCGGTCTCCTGAAGAGCATGCCGCGCCGCGGCCGCTGAGCGGGAATACCAGGCCGGGAATGCCGGGCTGGGCTTGCCGGTTGCGAAGGCGATGGCCGCCAAGCGAAGCTCGTTCCTCCGCACCGCTCTGCAGCTCGGCTCCGCGGCGGCGGTGGCTCTGACAGCCCGCGCTTCGCTCGCCGATCACTATCGCGTGCCGAGCGGCTCGATGGAGCCGACGGTGCACGTCGGTGATCGCATCGTGGTGTCGAAGCTCGCCTACGGCCTCAGGCTGCCGCTCACGGAGACGTACCTGGTCCGCTATGGCGCGCCCGCTCGCGGTGACGTGGTGGTGATCGAGCCGCCGGACGACGAGTCGAAGCACGCGACCGACTCCGACATCCTCGGCTCGGTGCTGTTGAAGCGCGTGGTGGCGGTGGCCGGCGATCTCGTCGAGGTGCGGAGCGGCCACGTGCGCATCGACGGCCGTGAGGTCGCGGAGGCGCGCATCTCGCTCGACGCCGGCGGCGGTCCCGATCTCGGGCCGGTCCGCGTGCCCGACGGAAAGGTGCTGCTCCTCGGCGACAACCGCGGCAACAGCCGCGACGGGCGCTGGTTCGGCTTCATCGATCGCGAGCGTGTGCTGGGCCGCGCGGTCAGCGTCGTTGCGCGAGACGGGCGACCTTCGCTGTTGCCGCTCTGACGCGCACGGCGCTGACGCGGAGCTACGACCGCTCGGGCGGGGCGAGCGAGCCGCGCAGGGCGTTGATCCACTCTTCGGGCAGCGTGTCGATCTCGAGGCCGAGCACGCGGACGATCTCGTTGAGGCGCTGGCGCTCGATCTCCGAAATGACACCGTCGGCCATCGTGATCTTCCATGTAGTCTGCACGAAGTCGGCGAAGACCTCCTTGATCTCCGCCATCGTCAGCGCGCCCGACGAGAGGTAGCCCTTCAGCTCGGCACGCTCGGACTCCTCGGCAGTGGCATCGGAGAAGATGCGGGCCAGCATGCCCTTCAGCTTGCGCTTGTCGTCCATCGTCCCGCGAACGTACCAGTTGCCTCGATGGCTCGCCATCGTGCACGATCGTCGGTAATGCCTGGCGCCCATCCCCACGTGGTGCGTCGCCTCGGGCTGATCGGCGACGTCCACGCCGAGGACGAGCGCCTCCGGGTCGCCATCACCGCGCTGCTGGCCGAGAAGGTGGAGCGGATCCTCTGCTGCGGGGACCTCGTCGACGGTCATGGCGACGTGGACCGCACGTGCACCACGCTGGCGCTCCATGGCGTGACCACTGTGCGCGGAAATCACGACCGCTGGATCCGCGACGACGACATGCGGACGCTGCCCAACGCACACCGGATGACCGCGCTCGCGCCGCTCTCGATCGATCTGCTCAAGTCGCTGCCGCGCACGGTCTCCCTCGATGTGCCCGGCGGAAGGCTGCTGCTCTGCCACGGCATCGGCGAGAACGACATGCGGCAGCTGGGCCCGGACGACGGCAGCTACGCCATCTCCTCGAACGACGATCTCCTGAAGGTGCTCTTCGACGGGACCATCGCGGTGATGGTCGGCGGCCACACGCACAAGCCGATGGTGCGTCGCTTCGAGCGCGGCGGCGGCAAGCCGGCGCTCATCGTGGTGAACCCGGGCACGCTGGCGCGGGAGGACGGGTCAGGCTTCGCCGTGCTGGACCTCGGAGCGAGGCGAGTCGACTTCTTCCGGATCAGCGACCAGCTCGTCGTCGAGCCCGCGACGCGCGCCGTGTTCTGACGCCACCCCGCCAAGAGGTGGGGGAGAAGCCGAGCAAGGAGACGCAGAGCCCTGATGGGCTGCCGATCTCGATCGCCAGAGCGAGCGATCGGCAAGGGGGATCGAGGAGACGGGTCGTGGCGCGTGTCTCGAACAAAAACAACTCTGCGTCTCTTGCCTCTGCGGCTCCCCGTTTCTTCTTCTCGTCCCCGGCTACTTCCACTGCCGTTCGTGGATGAGATCGACGAGCTTGTCGGCGGCGGCGCGGGCGGCGCCGCCTCGGCCCGAGACCTTGTTGAAGAGGACCGCGAACGCGATGGTGCTCTTGCCCTGCGGACCGAGGACGTAGCCGGAGAGCGCGATCGAGTCGTCGAGCGTGCCCGTCTTCGCGCGGACTGCCCGATGGTTGCGTAGCTCGCGGAAGCGCTTGTGCAGCGTGCCGTCGACGCCGCCGATGGAGAGCTGCGCGACGAACTCGTTGCGGAGACCCGGCTCCTGCCAGGCGAAGCGAAGGAGCTTCGTCATGCTGTGGGCGGTGGTGCGGTTCGCGTCGAAGAGCCCGGAGCCGTTCTTCACGACGAGCCCCGTGTCGCCCAGGTTGTTCTTGTCGATCCAGCCCGTGACGATCTCCGCCGAGTCCTGGCTCTTCGCGGGGCGCACCTTCACCTCGCCGGCGAGCGACTTGAAGATCATCTCGGCGTAGAAGTTGTCGCTGTTCTTGCCGAGGCCATAGAGCAGCGTCGAGAGCGGCTCCGACTCGTGGCGCGCGAGGACCGAGCCCTTGCCCGATGCGCCGAGCTTCACGTCGCCGGAGACCTTGACCCCGCTCTCCTCGAAGATGGCCTTCAGCGCATAGCCGGCGAGGAGCTGCGGATCCTCGACGCGCTTCGTGTAGCGCACCACCTTCGAGTCGACGGCGATGGCGCCGGAGACCTTGGCGGACATGCGACGGCCGCCCTCGCCGGTCTTCGCCAGCTCGAGGCCGACGTTGTCGGCGCCCGAGTCCGAGGTCTTGACCGTGCCCTCGACGTCGATGAACCCGGGCGGATCGAAGGTCACGCTCGCGTTGGCGCCCACAGCGAAGGGGCGCACGGTCATGGTGATGGTGTTCTCGTTCACGGCGACGGCGCTCACCGGCGCGCGGAAGTACGACCACTCGTTGGGCTGCTGCTCGAACGCCGGCGGCGTGGTCTGATCGTCGAAGAAGCGTTGATCGACGACGATGTCGCCCTCGACGCGCTTGGTGCCGTGCGACTTGAGCTCCTGCACCATCGCCCAGAGATCCTGGGCCCGCAGCGACGGATCACCGTGGCCGCGCAGCACGAGGCCGCTTGCGGCGCCGCTTTTGATCGTGCCGCTCAAGGTGGTCTGGTACCTGTGGGACCCGTGCAGGATCGCGAGGGCCGCAGCCGCGGTGTAGAGCTTCGCGTTGGACGCGGGATTGAGGACGACGTGCTCCCCCGCTTGCGCGAGGACGCTGCCGGTATCGCAGTCGAGGATCACGACGCCGACCTGCGCGTCCTTGAGCGAGCGATCGTTCACGAGCGAGCGTACCGCCGCTTCGAGCTCGGGCGCGCGCGCTGCGGCGGGGACCGCGGGCGCGGATGCTCCGGCCTCCGGCGTGGTCGCCGCGGGCGCGGCACCGGGCTCGGACCGCGCACCGCCGCCGGCGAGCAGCAGCGCGGAGGCGACGGTCAGCGCGGCAAGGACGGGACGACGCATGGCCCCTCTTCTACGACGGCCACGCGCGTCCACAAAGCCCTGGGTGAGCGGGGGCTTTGCGCCTTCGCCTTTCCTCTCGCGTGCTTGCTCGTCGTGGTCCTCCTCGCAGCGTCGTCGCTCGGCTGTTCGCGCGACACGCCGCGCGGCGCGGGTGCCGAGCGCCCGCTCGAGATGCTCGTCCCCACCGATGCCGAGACGCTCGACCCGCGGCATGCGACCGATGCCGTAGCGCTGCGAGCGACGCGGTTGATCCACGCAGGCCTCGTGCGGCTCGATCCCGATTCGCTCGAGCCTCGGCCTTACCTCGCGCGATCGTGGGCGTGGGTCGATCCGCTCACGCTGCGCGTCGAGCTGCGAGACGGCGTTCGCTTCCACTCCGGCGCGCCGTTCACGGCCCGTGACGTCAAGGCGACCATCGCCGCGTTCCAGTCACCGCAGGTGGCGTCGCGTCATGCGCGCGTCATCGAGACCATCGGTCAGGTCGACGTCGAGAGCGATCATGTCGTCGTCGTCCATCTCACGCGCGCGCATGCCACGCTGCTGACCGATCTCGAGCTGCCGATCCTGCGCGCCGACGAGGCCTTCTCGCCGCCGCGTCCCGAAGGATCGCTCGACGGCCTCGGGCCGTACGTCGTCGCGCATCGGACGCCGGGCGAGATCGAGCTCACCCCCGCGAGGAACGGAGCGATGGCGATGCCGGCGCGGAGCGTGACCCTGCGAACCGTGCACGACGAGAACGCCCGCGCGTTGCGCATGCATGCGGGCCGTGCCGATCTCGTCGTCAACGCGTTCTCGCCGACGCTCCTCCCCGCGCTCTCGCAGGCCCACGGCATCTCGCTGAACGCCCGTCCTGGCGCGAACCTCACGTACTTGATGGCGCGAACCGACCAGGGTGTGCTGGCGGATGTCCGTGTGCGACGAGCGCTCGCGACGGCGATCGATCGCGAGCGGATCGCACAGACGCTGCTCGCGGGGCGCGCGCAGTCGGCGACGACGCTCCTACCGCCGCAGCACTGGGCGTACACGCCGGCGCCGGCGTGGCCGATCGATCGCGCGGGCGCAGCGACGGCGCTCGCGGAGGCGCATCCGCGACGCCTGCATCTCACGCTGCTGACGTCGACGGATCGCCTGCGTGGGACGATCGCGCGCTTTCTCGCGCAGGAGCTGGCGGAGATCGGGGTCGACATCGACGTCGTGCCGCTCGAGCTCGGCACGCTGATCGGGCGGCTGGCGGCCGGTGACTTCGAGCTCGCGACCTTGCAGCTCCCCGAGATCACCGAGCCCAACGTGCTGCGGGTCTTCCTGCATTCGTCGTCGATCCCGCCGGCCGGCGCGAACCGTGGTCGCGTGCGGGACCCGGAGGTCGATCGCCTCCTCGACGAGGGAGAGTCGACGCTCGACGTCGCGGCGCGAAAAATCATCTACGCCGCGCTCGAGAAACGGATCCGCGACCAGGCGCTGTTCATCCCGCTGTGGCACGAGGATCAGATCGCCGTGGTGAGCGACCGAGCGCGCGCCTTCATGCCGAGCGCGGAAGGCCGCTGGCTCGGCATCGCCGAGCTGAAGTGATTTACAGCCCGATCTGCGCGGTCGGCGGATCGAGCTCGGGGAGGCACGCGTCGCCGAGCGCCTCCTGGACGTGCGCAAAGCGGAGAAACACGGCCCCCGTCGAGGCGATGTTTGCGCGGCGCTCCGAGCCCGACGCGAACCCCGACGCGAGCGTGGTCGGTCGGCGGTCGGCGCCGCCCACGTCGGCGAGCGGTGAGAGCACGTCGTCGATCGC
>JAYTZB010000086.1:0-14535 GCA_043742085.1 Polyangiaceae bacterium | reverse complement strand
TTTGCCGCGCGGATCTGCGACAACAAGGTGATGCCGTCGCCGTCGGGCAGCTGCACGTCGAAGAGACACAGGTCGTAAGACCGCTTCTTCAGCTTCTCGTCGGCGACCTTCACGCCTCCGGCGACATCGACGGAGTAGCCCTCCAGCGTGAGTGCCTTCTGGAGCGTCGTGAGGATCGAAGGCTCGTCGTCGACGACGAGGAGATGCGCGTGCGGCATGAAATGAGGCTACACGGCCGGGAACCGCCGAGTGCGGCGAGATATTCCTGCGCTTCTCGCGTCCGTATCTCGACCCTCTGTGTAGCCGCGGGCGTCCTCGGCGAGATAGACTGGCTCTTCCATGCGTCGGCTCGCGTGTCTCGCGCTCATCCTTCTCGCGCCGCTGTCGGTCTCGGCCTGCGGCCCGGGCCGCGGACGCTATGGCAGTCCCGCGCACAACGCGGAGCGCGCGACCGTCGCGGGCACGGAGGTGAGTGACGAGGCGTTCGCCGCTGCCGTTCGCGATCTCCTCGCGAGCGAGCCGAACAGCCGCGAGCGCCAGCTCCGCCTGCAAGGCGTCGTCGGTCGCCAGATGGTGCGCGTCGCGACGCGCTTCAAGTCGAAGGACCGCGATCGCGCGGTGTCGTCGCTCCAGGGCGCGATGTACCTCGTCCACGCCGGCGAGCTGAAGAACGAGATGCTCGGCTCGCAGGGCTACGAGGCGCTGCACGCGGCGTCCGAGGAGTTCGCGAGGCAGGGCGACGAGGGTCGCGCGCGCGCCATGTACGAGATGCTCATGCGCATCTCGCCGGCCAAGGACAAGGCGGAGATCAAGGCGCACCTCGACGCGATCAACGCGTGGACAAAGGACACCGCAGGCGGCGGCGTCATGCAGACCGCGGGCGCGCTCGAGGCGGCGGCGGTCACGCGTCATCTGCTGGAGCCGAGCACCGAGGCCCGCGACGAGGCCGTCGCGCGTACGCTGGAGTTCGTCGAGAAGGCAGCGGCGGTGCGCACGGCGCGTCGCGCACGCGGCACGCAGGTCACGCGCGAGGAGGGCCTCGAGGCGGTCCGCGCGCTGGAGACCGGCGCGACGGTGCTCGCGGCCATCCATCTCCGCAACGCCGATCCGCAGGGCGCCCACGCCGCCATCGACAAGGTGCGTGACGTCGCGCGTCCCGAGCTCGTGCGCGCGCTCGAGGCCGTGCTCGAGAAGCCCGAGTCCGACAAGTGGCTCGACCTCGCGCGCATGCTGCGTCCGCCGCCGCGCCAGGCGCACAGCGAAGAAGAAGACTTCGGTCGCGACGCCGAGCTGCTGCGCGTGGCTTCGTTCGCGGCCGCCGCGGAGGCGTATCGCCTCGACTCGACGTCGCCGGAGCCCGCTGCGTTCGTGGCGGCGATGCTCGTCGATCTCGGCATGGGCGAGGCCGCGCCGGCCATCCTCGTCGACGCCGTGAAGGCGCAGAAGGATCCACGCATCGTCGGTCTCGCGCTCGCCATCACCATGCAGGCCATGGGACGCGGCCTCGAGGCGGAGGAGCCCGACACCGTTCGTCGAACGTTCCGCGCCGCCGCTCCGATCCTCGCCGCCGCCGACGCGCAGGCGCAGGCGCAGGCGAAGAGCACGCAGCCACCGCCGTCGCGCGTCTACGGCATGATGGGGGAGATCGAGATCCGCGAAGGTCGTCTCGACGAGGCGCGCAAGCTCCTCACCGCCTCCGTGGAGCGCGAGAAGGCGGGCAGCGTTCTCCTCTCGCTCGCGCGCCTCGACTGGCACGACGGTCAAGCGAAGGTCGCCGAGACGCGCATCAAGGAGGCGCTTGCCGCAGACGACGTCGCCAAGGATCCGGCGATGCGCGGCGAGGTCCTCCTCCTCCAGAGCGACCTCACGCGCGAGCAGGGCGACGCCAACGGCGCACGCAAGCCGCTCGCCGACGCGCTCCGTGATCTCGCGAAGGCTCGCGGCGCTGCCGAAGGCGACGACCGCGCGCGCATCGAGCGATTGATCGCTCGTGCGCTCGATCGCTTCGGCGATACGGGCGCGCGCTCCAGTGCCATGAAGGCCCTCGAACGCGCCCTCGAAGCGGCGCCTCGCGACAAGCATCAGGCGGCGGCGACCATCGGCCAGATCGTCGGTCGCGCCTTCGTGAAGGGTGATCTCGCCGGCGCTCGCGACGGTCTCGCGCGCGGGCTCGGCGCCGAGCTCCCGCGCGAAGACCTCGTCTACTACGCGATGTGGGTCCGCGTCCTCGAGCGCCAGCAGAAGGCGGGCGGCGAGAGCGTCGCCGATCGCGTGCTCGCGGATGCCGCCGGCGATCCGCGCTGGATCGGCCGCGTCGCCGCGTTCGGCGCCGGCAAGCTCAAGGCGGCGGAGCTCGTCGCCGCCGCGCAGAGCCCGACGCAGAAGACCGAGGCGCTCTTCTACACCGCGATGGATCGACGCATCGCCGGCGATGCGAAGGGCGCCGACGACGCGCTGAAGCAGGTCATCACGTCACCGGGTCTCGATCTCATGGAGGTCGCGCTCGCGCGCGAGCTCCTCAGCGGCCCGCGCGCCCAGATCGGCGGCCCGGTTCCCGAAGTCGGCTTGCCGTAGGCCGCTCGGGGCTGCTCGTGAACCTGCGTCGCTCGATCGACTGGGGGAGCCTCGCGCCGCTGCGCATCCGCGCGCGCATGGTCGCCGAGGGCGTCTACGCCGGCGCGCATCGCAGCGCACGCAAGGGCGCGGGCGTCGAGTTCGGCGGTCATCGCGCCTATACGCCTGGAGACGATCTCCGGTGGCTCGACGTGCGCTCGCTGCTCCGTCACGATCACCTCCTCGTTCGCCAGTTCGAGACCGAGACCGATCGCGCGCTCCGTCTCGTCGTCGATGCCACCGCGTCGATGGGCTATCGCGGAAAGACCGCCCCGGCGTCGAAGGTGGCGTGGGCGTCGCTCGTCGCGGCGGCGCTCGCGCGCATCGCGGTCCGCAGCGGCGATCCGGTCGGTCTCGGCTTCATCGGCGGTGCTCCCCAGGCCCGGGGTGTTCCCGTGAGCGGCGGTCGCGAGGCGTTCGAGCGTGTCGTCGATGCCCTCGAAGGCCAGAGCGCGCAGGGCGATGCGCTCGCCGACCTCGGTGCGCTCGATCGCGCGCTCGGCGCGCTCGCGCGCGCGGCACGACGCGGCTCGGTGGTGGTGGTGCTAAGCGATCTGCTCGATCTGCCGCCCGAAGCGCCCGATCGCATCGGAACCATCGCCACGCGCGGCCGCGTGGTGGTGGTGGTGCAGACGCTCGACCCCGACGAGGCCACGTTCCCCTTCAAGGAGACGGTGCGTCTCCAGTCGCTCGAGGGCAACGTCACCGTCGAGACCGACGAGGCCGCGCGTGATCGCTACCTCTCCGCGCTCGCCGAGCTCCAGGAGAGCTGGCGGCGGACGCTGGTGGGGCGCGGCGCGAGCTTCCTCACGATGAGGACCGACGAGGATCCCGTCGCCGCGGTGCGTAACATCATCGAGGTCATTCGATGACGTTCCTCACGCTGTTCGCGCTCGCCATCGCCGGGCTGATCGCCGCGCCCTACGTCGCGCATCGCCTGCGCCGGCAGCGCGCGGAGCAGCATCCCTTCGCGCCTGCGCGGCTCGTTCCGCCCACGCCACCGAAGGCCCGCCGACGCGCGCGCCTCGAGGATCGCGGCCTGTTCGCGATCCGCGCCGCATCGATCCTCGCGCTCGCGCTGCTCGGCGCTTCGCCGCTCATCAAGTGCTCGCGCCTCGCGCTGAGCCGCTCGGGAACGTCGGTGGCGGTCGCCATCGTGCTCGACGATTCGATGAGCATGCGTGTGGTCGACGCCAGCGGTCGCTCGCGTTTCCAGCGCGCGCAGGAGGGCGCGCGCGAGATCCTCGGCGCGCTGCGCGACGGCGACGCGGCTGCGATCGTCCTCGCGGGCTCGCCGGCGCGCGTCGGTCTCGCGGCGACCACCGACGTCTCTGCGGCGCGCGCCGCGCTCGACGGCATCGTCGAGAGCGATCGCGGGACCGATCTCGACGGATCGATCGCCATCGCGCGCACGCTCGTCAGCGAGCTCCCGCAGATCGATCGGCGCGTGATCGTGCTGAGCGATCTCGCGGACGGTAAGCCTGATGCGCCGCCGCTCGGCGAGGGCGCTTCGCTGCCGGTATGGGTCGCGATGCCCGAGCTACGCGCCGGCTCCGCCACCGGCGCGGCGGCCGAGGACTGCGGTGTGCTCGCGGCCGATCGCGCGGGAACGCGCGCGCGCGTTCGATTCGCGTGTTCGACGCCGCAAGCCGCGATCGGGCGCGAGGTCCAGATCAAGGACGGCGACAAGGTCCTCGCGCAGACGCCGCTCCCGCAGACCCAGATGGGCGAGGCCACGCTCACCGTCGGCGGCGACGAGCTACGCGAGCTCACCGCGCAGCTCACCGGCAAGGACGCCATCGCCTCCGACGATCGCGCGCCGGTGGTGGTGGAGGCGGGACCCGCGGCGCTCGCGGTGGTCGGCGACCGAACCGAGGAGGCGGTGGCCACGGGCGGAGCACCGGTGATCGAGCAGGCGCTCGCTGCGCTGCACGTCGACATGGCGGTGCGGCCCATCCCGCAGGTGCCCGACCGTCGTGAGGACACGGCGTCGTTCGCGGCCATCATCGTCGACGATCCGCCTGGATTCACGCCGGAACAGCGGCATGCGCTGAGCGCATTCGTGGAGTCTGGCGGTGTGCTCCTCGTCGCGCTCGGTCGTCGCGCAGCGGCCGCGCCGCTCGGCGCGAACTTCGAGCCGCTGCTCGGACAAGCGGTGGGCTGGGACTCGTCGCCCGCTGCCGGCGTCGACGTCGCGAGCGGCGCGTCGTTCTTCGGCGAGGCCGCTTCGAGCCTCGCCGATCTCGCGCCGAAGGGCCGCGCCAAGCTCGCCGAACAGGACGTGTCGGCCTACGAGCCGCTCCTCAAGTGGAGCGACGGCGCGACGCTCGTCGGCCGCCGTGCGCGCGGTCGCGGTGACGTGTGGATGACGACGCTCCCGTTCTCCGTCGAGGCGAGCGATTTCGTACTGCGTCCTGGGTTCCTCGCGCTGCTCGATGCATTCGTCGCCGAGGCGAAGCAGCGCGCGACGCCACGTCGGGGCGACGTGGGAGTGCCGTGGGCGTTCGCCGGTGCGCGCCAGGTCGAGGCGGTGGGTCCGACCGGGTCCATCCCCGTGACGCGCGACGAAGGCACCTTGCGCGTCGTGCCGTTCCTGGCCGGCGCGTACAAGGTGTCGGTCGACGGTAGCAAGGAGCTGCGGGTCGCGGCTCCGCTGGCGCGCGAGATCGATCTGCGATCACGCGCGGTGACCCCGACCTCGACGTCATCGGCCCTCGGCGGCGGCGTCGCCATCGTCGACGTGTCGTGGATGGTAGCCCTCGGCCTGCTCGCGCTCGTCGCCGCCGAGCTCCTGATGCGTGCGCTGAGCAATCGGCCGCGATTCGCAGACGAATCGAAGCCGGCGGACTAGCTCGCGACAGACCTGTTCCGCGGGCTTCATTTCGCGTAGAACGGCGAGCATGTCGCGCCTTTTCCCGATGATGCTCGCTGTCGGCGTCGCTCTCAGCGGATGCCGGAGCGCGGGGCCGTACGGCTACGCCGCGCAGTACGCAGCGACCTCCGACGAGAAGACCAACGCCGAGGGCGCGCGCGAGTACGACCCCGTCATGTACGCGCGCGAGGCAGAGGCCTGGCGCAAGTCGAAGGTGGTGCTCTTCGGCGTCGTCACGAGCCGCGCGCCCGGCCCCGGCGGCGCCGCATACCTCACGCTCAAGGTGCGCAAGCTGGAGACGCGCAACCTCTGCTCGAACGCGAACGACGAGGACACGTGCCGCGTGACCGTGAGCGATCGCGACTTCGGCGTCGTCCACGTGCTCAGCAAGCTGCGTCCTGACGACGACATGGGCGAGCATTCCGTCGGCATCGGCTCGCTGGTGCGCGTCGTGGGCATGTTCGGCGAGGACGTCGACCCCGCCGACGGCGCTCCCGTCATGCGCGCGAGCTTCTATCGCCACTGGCCGCGCTACTTCTTCGTGACGCGCGGCGCCGCGGATCTCATGCGCCAGTAGAGGAGCGTTCCATGACCGACGAGAAGCGCATCACGACCGAGGCGCGTGGCCACGTGCTGATGATCGGCCTGCATCGACCCGCGAAGATGAACGCGTTCGATCCGGAGATGCTGCAGCAGCTCTCCGAGGCCTATACCGAGCTGGAAAATGGGCCGCATCGCGTGGCGGTCCTCTTCGCGCATGGCGAGCACTTCACGGCGGGCCTCGATCTCGCGAAGGTCGCGCCGGTGGTGCTGCAGGGCAAGGGCCTCTTCCCGTCAGCGGCTCACATCGATCCGTTCGGTCTCCATGGTCCGGCGCGTACGAAGCCGGTGGTCTGCGCGGTCCATGGGAGATGCTTGACGCTGGGAATCGAGCTCGTGCTCGCGTCGGACATCACGATCGCCGCCGAGGACACCAAGTTCGCGCAGATCGAGGTGAAGCGCGGCATCTTCCCGTTCGGCGGCGCGACGTTGCGGTGGGTGCAGGCGTCGGGCTGGGGCAATGCCATGCGCTGGCTGCTGACGGGCGACGAGCTGGATGCAGCGGAAGCGCTGCGCATCGGCCTCATCCAGGAGGTGGCGCCGCGCGGCGTGCACCTCGAGAAGGCGATCGCCATCGCGGAGACGATCGCCGCGCAGGCGCCGCTCGGCGTGCAAGCGACGCTGCTCTCGGCGCGCAATCGACTGGAGAAGGGCTTCGAGGGCGCGGCGAAGGAGCTGGTCCCGCAGATCCTGTCGCTGATGCAGACCGCCGACGCACAGGAGGGAATGATGTCCTTCCTCGAGAGGCGCGCCGCGAAGTTCGAGGGCAAGTAATGGCTAGGAGCTGCCGCTGCGGCGCACAGCTCGCTAGGCAGACGAGGGGCCACCGGCCGTCAGCTCGTCGAGCAGCGCGTCGATGTGGCGCTGCGCGATAGAGATGTGTCCTTCGCCCTCGAGGAGGTGTGCGTGTGCTCCGGGCACGTGCGCGGCGAGCCAGCGACCGTGCGCGATCGGCACCGTCGTGTCTTCCGTACCGTGCCAGAGGGACACCGGAACGCCGGCGAGCGACGCGAGGTCGAAGCCCCAGGGCCGCGTGAACGACAGGTCATCGTCGATGCAGCCGGCGGCGCTCGCCGCGAGCCCGTCGAGCATCCCACGCGCCACGTCGGAGACGAGCTCCATCGTAAGGCTGGCCGCGTCCACCGCGGGCAGCATGCTGGCGCGGCGCGCTCGCATCCGCTCGGGGTTGGCGGATGCGCCGAGCAGAGCCGGTCGGACGGCATCCCAGTGCGCAGTCAGCGCGGCCTCGCCCTTCTGCGCGGCGATGTACTCCTCGGCGTTGTCGGGTGACATGCCGGCCGTGAAATCGAGATCCGGCATCCCCATCGGGGCCGGGGAGCCGTGCACCGCGACGGCGCGCACCCGTTCGCGGAGCAAGGCCGCGCACGCGAGCGCAAACGGTCCGCCGCCCGAAGACCCCGACACGTACGCACCGTCGACGCCGAGCGCATCGAGCAGCTGCTTGCAGTCTGCAGCGAAGTCCGCGACGGAACGGCCGTGGTTGCGGCTCGAGCGTCCGTAGCCGGGACGCGCGACCGTGACCAGGCGGAGCCGACGTGCGGCAGCCGCGCGTCGCCATGTGCTCTGGGGCTCGGCGCTGCCGGGCAGGATGTGATGATGGAGCAGGACTGGCCCGGAGTCACCGCACGCGGACCAGTCGAGCTGTCGCCCGTCAGCGAGCGTCAGCGTGTGCCTCGTCACGGTGGGCTCCGGCGTCGTGGCTGTCATGGTGGTGCTCATGATTGCATAGTGCGCGCTCGTCGCGCTGCCGTGCTCGCCTGGCCTCGAAGACGCCGGACTCGCGAACGACGCCGCGAGCCACGACTGACGCGAGCCACGACTGACGCGAGGACGGGCGCGCGACGTCGAGGAACACTCACGGATCGTCGAGGCCCTCGACGCGTTGCGGCTTGGTGTTGCGATCGTGCTGCTGCGGGTCGTCGCCGTTCGTGCCGACGGGATGACCGAGCTGCCCGAACTCGTTCCGCCCCCACGCGATGACATGACCGTCCTTGTCGACGGCCACGACGGCGAAGTGCCCGACGTCGAGTGACTCGACGATCACATCCTGAGCCCTCGCGGTGGGCGCCGCGGGCACGTCGAGTCCGTCGTCGGTCTTGCATGTCCCGCCATCGACGGTGGCGCCGACCACGCCGGTCCCGTCCGAGCCCCAGCACTTCACCTGGCCGTTCAGGAGACGGGCGCACATGAAATCGCCGACGCCGATCGAGCTGACGGAGTCGTCGATCCGCCGGTGCGGCTCGGCGCTGAAGGTGCCGGCGCCTGCTTCGGGATCCATCGCGTCGATCTGGCTGCAGAAGCTCGCTCCCCAGCAGTCGAGGTTCTGCGAGGCACCGACGAGCGCGCAGCTCGTGTATCCGCCGACCACCGCGCGCACGTCGCTCAGCGGCGTCTTGCCCCCGTCGGACAGCGTCTTCTCGACGATCGTAGGAACGGGATTGCACGGGTTGCAGTGCGGCAGCGCCGCCGCCGTTCGATCACCAGCCGCGCCGGGGAAGTGACCGAGGCCGCCCCATGGGTTCTCACCCCAGCAGCGCACCTCGCCGCTGGCGAGCGCGACGCAAGCCGTGTGGCCAGGCCATCGCGCCGCGCCCAGCGCCTTCACCTGCGCGGCGGGGAGGCCGAGGATCTTCACGGGCACGAAGCTCTCGGAGCCAGCGGTCGGCGCTCCACCGTCGGCCTTCGCCTCGCCGAGGATCCCGTCCTCGCCGAACCCCCAGCAGTACGCGTCGCCGCTCGTCGAGAGCGCGCACGTCGCGAACTCCAGTCCCACGACCGAGGACGCGACGAGACCGAGCACCTGCTGCGGCTTCGCCGAGCACCGCAAGCCGCCGGTGCACGCCGGGTCCGTGGTCGGGTCGTGTCCGAGCTGGCCGTGGTTGTTGAGGCCCCAGCACCAGACGGCTCCGTCCGCGGTGAGCCCGCACGTGTGGCTGTAGCCGCCCGCGATCGACACGAAGGCTGCTGCCGGCGGCATGATCACCCGCGCTGCTCGCGCGCGCATCGCCTGGAGGTTCGGATCACCCAGCCCGCCGAAGGCGTTCGCGCCCCAGCACCAGGTGGAGCCGTCCTTCGCCGCCGCGCATGCGGACACCTCGCCCATCGCCACCGACGAGAACTGCCGGCTCGACGCGCCGTCGACGAGCGCGTCGCCGCTTCCGCCCGCATCCGCGGACGGCGCGTCGGCGGAGTTGGCTCCGGCGTCGTCGGCGAACGCTGCAGGATCATCGCCGGTGCAAGCCGCGATGGCGCAGAGGAGCGTGCAGATCAGTGCCGAGCCGACGACGAGACCACGCTGGATGATGCGCAAGCGGTCAGTCTAGATGGCGGAGCGCGATTTTCGTCCCGAGAATCGCGCTCGGCCATCTAGTTCTACTCTGGTGGGAGCTTCGCTCCGCTCATCGGCTTCGCTGAGCCTCCCCGTACTCGCCTGCGGCGAACCGTGCTTCGCACGGCCAAGACCAGGACCTCTTCATTCTCGTCGTCGTGCGGAGCACGACGGTCGCCGAAGGCGATTCGGGGAGGCTCGGCGCGGAACGCGACGAAGTCCCACCTGGGTAGAACCTAAGTCAGCGAGCACGATTGTTCGACAATCGTGCTCGCTGATCTTAGGGCGTGCCGGTCACGATGTCTCGCGCGTCGGCCCCGCTCGACAGCATCGTCACGCGTCGTCCCGCGTACGGTCCGGAGTGCGATGCGCCGACCGTCACCTTCATGCCCGACTCGTGCACTGCGACAGCCACGCTGCGGTCGGCCGCGAAGGAGGCGCTGAGCGCGAGGCCGCCGGGCGGACAGTCGCCGAGCAAGATCTGGCCGCGATGCAACGTCTCGCCGAAGAACTCGGCCTTGCCTTCACGCGTCAGCGCGATGCACCGACCGTCGTGGGCCGCCATCACCACCGGCGCCGCCATCTTCGCGGCGTCGATTCGCCTTCGCAGCGCCAGCGCCGCGCGCAGTGCCCGCAGCGACGTCGGGAACGCGATCACCAGCAGCTCGAGCGACGACGGGACCACGGTGCCCTCGTGCGCATGCGCTTCCTCGCGCACCATGACGTCGAGACGCGAGAGCTCCGCGCAGGCCTCTGCATCACCGAGCGTCTCGAACAATCCCTCGCGACCGAGCAGCTCCACGAACACGAACGCCATCTGGCTCACGCGCAGGTGCTCGCCATGGGCGAGAAGCTGATCCGAGAACAGCTCGCGAAACGACGGATGCGTCATCGCCGTCGCAGCGGTCACGCCGTCGCCGCGCGCGCCGGGCACCTCGATGCGCAGAGTCTCTTCGTGCTCGCTCTCGTTGCGGAGCACCACGGTGACCGAGCCGGCCCGCACGATGCTGGGGCGACCTTCGATGCGGAGCTCTTTCGCGATCGCCCGGACGGTGGTCTCGAAGCCGACCGCAGTCGCCACGAGCTCCGCCGGGGACTGCGTGGGCCCGCCCGCGATGCGATACGTTCCACGCGGCAAATACAGGGTGATCGTGCGTTCTTCGCCGGGGTCGAGGACTTGTTGCGCGAGGACGTGCGGCCTCAACGCGGGCGCGCCCGCGCAGTAGGTCGCCCGGTCGATGGTCCTGACGTTGCGGTGCGGAGCGAAGACCAGCTCCACCGATTCGCGGAGATCGCGCTCGAACGAGCTCGCGCAGGCGCGACAGGTGCCGATGCGTGTCACCTGAGACAGCTCGTGCACCGACTCGTGCGCGAGCATGCATTTCGGACACACGACGTCCCAGGTCGGCTCGAGGAGACCCTCGTGCGCGGCGTGCATCATCACGTCGAGCATCTCTGCGCGGTCCGCCGACCAGGCATCGGCGAGCTCGTACGGACGCAGCGTTCCGACCGTCCCGTCGGGCGCAGCGAGCAGGTGCATCGCGAGCTTCTCGACGATGGCCGGCTTGAAGCCCTCGCCGTGGAGGCGCGCGCAGATCTCCTCGACGCTCCTGCGCGCTTCCGGCGACGGCGTATGCGCGACCTCGAACGGATCGACGTGACCGCCTGCGACCAGCACGTCGTCGAGGTGCCGGTAGAAGCGGTCGAAGGAAGGACCGAGCTTGTTGCCCTCGAAGTAGACAGCGACCGAGCCGATCATGCCGCGCGGTGTGAGCCAGATCTCGTGATGCAGCTCACAGCCGCCGTCCTCGGTCGGAACCAGCCGCACCCGGTTCCAGAGCGCCGCCAGCGGACCGCTGCGATACCAGCGGAACACCGAGTGCTCGCGATCCTTCACCCACTCGAACGGGTATTCGCGCCAGCGCAGCGCCATGCCCATCACGCGCACCTCGCCGGTGCGGATGGCTCCGCGTTCCGGCGCCGGCTCGTCGTGGAAGACCACCGGTGCAAGGCCGATCGCGCGATTGAGGCGCTCGGTGTTGGCGACGAACGGCCAGAGCGCCTCCGGCGACGACTTGAGGCGCCAGCTCCACGCGAGATGCTTCTTCGCTTCGTCGCGGCGCGGACGATCCGGCGGGGGGATCGTCGACTGCTGCTTCGGCGCATACGGCTTGTCACGCCCGGCGGTCGGCATCGCGTCGATGGACCGGCCCTCGGCGATGGCATTGAGCGTCTCGAAGAGCGTCCGCGCGTTCGGGAAGCGCTCTTCCGGGGTCTTCGCGAGGCAACGCATCACCAGCGTGTCGAGGTCCTGGTGCACCTTCGGATTCTTCGTCGAGGGCAGCGGCGGATCGGTCGCGGCGATGGCCAGGAGCAGTGCCTCGGTCGATGGGCCCGCGAACGGTCGTGCGCCCGTGAGCATCTCGTAGAGCATCACGCCGATCGCGAAGATGTCGGTCTGCGGCGTGATGCGCAGGCCGAGCGCCTGCTCCGGTGCCATGTATGCCGGGGAGCCGGCGAGCATGCCCTCGTAGCGATCGGCGCCCGCGTTGACGTTGAAGGCGATGCCGAAGTCGAGCACGCGCGCGCGCCCCGTGGGATCGACGATGACGTTGCGCGGCTTCAGATCGCGATGGATGACGCCGTGCTCGTGCGCGGCAGCGGCGGCACGTGCGACGTCGGCGGCGATGGCGACTGCAGTGCGCGGCGCGAGCGGGCCGTCACCGAGCAAGCCGGCGAGGTCGCTGCCCTCGACCAGCTCCATCGCGTAGTACGGATGCTCGTCGAGCGTGAACCCGACGTCGAGCACGCGCACGATCCCGGGATCGCCGATGCGTGCAGCGACGAACGCCTCGGCCCACAGGTCCTCCTTCTGCTGCGCACCCGCGACGGTATCGGCGTGCTGCGCGGCGGCGTGCACCTTGAGAGCGACGCGACGATCGAAGCGATGCTCGACCGCCTCCCACACGACGCCCATGCCGCCGCGACCCAGGGCGCGTACGAGGTCATAGCCAGCGACGACCGGCTTCGGTTGATCGCCGAGCGCAGTCGCCGGGACCGTCGCGCTGATCGACTTCGGTCCGGTGACCGTCTCTTCTTCCACGGCTTCCCCCACGACTCGATGCTAACGCGACTGTGCTAGCGTTCGCATCGATGCTGTCGCTGTCCTCCGACGGCCGCTATCTCCTCCTCCCTGCGCTCACCACCGCGCATTCGCACGCCTTTCAGCGCGCGATGCGAGGGGCGGCCCAGCGACCGCGGATGTCCGCGACGCCGGCGACGGCCGCGGACGACTTCTGGTCCTGGCGCGCCGCGATGTACAAGGCCGCTTCTGCGCTCGATCCGGCGTCGATCGAGCAGATCAGCCGCGTCGCCTTCCGCGAGCTTCGCCGCGCGGGTGTGCGCACGGTGGGGGAGTTCCACTACGTGCACCATCAGCCCGATGGCACGCCGTATGACGAGCGCACGGCGATGAGCGATGCCGTGGTGCGAGCGGCCAAGGCGGAGGGCCTGCGCATCGCGCTGCTGCGCGTCGCCTACCATCGCGCGGCGCCCGGTCGTGCCGCCGAGGCCGCGCAGCGCCGCTTCTGCGATGCCTCCGTCGACGACGTCCTGCGCGATGTCGAAGCATTGCGTGCAAAATACAAGGATGATCCGGACGTCCGGATCGGTCTCGCGCCGCACTCGGTGCGCGCAGTTCCTCCGGAGTGGATCGCCGAGCTAGGCGCTCATGCTGCGCGTCACGCGCTGCCGTTCCACATGCACGTCGCCGAGCAGCCGCGCGAGATCGACGAGTGCGTCGCCGAGACCGGCAAGCGTCCCGTCGAGCTCCTCGCCGATCTCGGCGTGCTCTCCGCGTCGTTCGTGGCCGTGCACGCGACGCATCTCGCGCCTCACGAGGCGAAGCTCCTCGGCGACGCGCGCGCATTCGCATGCATCTGCGCGACGACCGAGGCCGACCTCGGCGACGGGCTGCCCGATCTGAGCGCGCTGCGCGCCGCCGGCGCACGCCTCTGCACGGGCGTCGACAGTCACGTCGTCACCGATGCCATCGCCGAGCTGCGAGGGCTGGAGACCCTGGAGCGGCTCCGCACCGGGCATCGCACGACCTTCGATGCCGGGGTGGACGGCTCCCCGGCACAGACGCTCTGGCGCTCGGGATCGACGGAGGGCGCGCTCGCGTGTGGCTTTGCCGACGACGGCGGCACGCTGCGCATCCGACGCGACCACCCGGCGCTCGAGCTCGTCCCCGAAGGCCTGCTCCTCGATGCCGTGGTGTTCGGCGGGAGCAGCGCGATGGTGGAGAGCGTCACGCCTCAGGTGCTGCTCAGTAGCTAACGGTGGTGTGTCGACCATAACGCGCGGCGTTCGCGTTGCGCGGTCGGAACCCGTTGCAGCCGACGGCAATCTTGGGGTCGTGTGCGGGGTCGTTGGAGAGAGGATTGTCCCCTTCGGCATACGTGGAAGAGGGCGAGTTCGGTGCCCAGACGTTGTGACCCATCAGGTAGCCATAGTCATGAGCGGCCGTGGCGGCGTGCGCCTGCGAGAGGTCGTTGAAGTAGATACCCACGGGCGTCCTGCCCGTACTGCGAATCATCAAGTTTCCTTTGAGGGCGACCCCCGAGAGGCTGCCGAAGATCAGGAATTGATGATGGGCGTTGTACGTCGTGTTGTATTCGAGCTTGACGTTCGAGGCGCCGGGCGCGGTCCGGTTGCCGCCATTGCCGACCTTCACGTTCGAGCCGTTGGTGGCGTTGAAGAGGATGTTGCGCGACAGCACACCGGGGGCGGAGCCGGTGGCCATGACATAGACGTTGTGGTCGGTGTCGTCGTGGCCAGCCACGGTTCCTCGTCCCGCGTCGTGAACGCAGTTCTGCGTGAAGAGCCATCCGTTCGGAGGCTCGGTGGAGTCGGCGATCGCCACGTTCGCGAACGAGCCGGTGCTCGATGCGCCGAAGATCTCGGAGTCGGCGACGACCCAGTGGATGCCGCCCGACATGAAGAGAGCGCTCTTGGTCGGTACCGTGGCCTGGATACGGAGCCCGCTGAACGTCCAGTAATCGGCGTCGTGGAGGACGAGGTACCCTTGAATGAGAGGGGG
>JAYTZB010000085.1:0-3174 GCA_043742085.1 Polyangiaceae bacterium | reverse complement strand
GCCTGCGACGTACCGCATCCGTCTCTACGAGGCCGAGAAGACGAGCGTGATCCTCGGTGAGTCGACGGCCTTCCACGAGACCATCCCCGGCCATCACCTCCAGTTCAACATCGCCAATGCCCGCTCCGACAACCCGCGCGTCGCACGCTTTCTGTTCAATAGCGGCTTCAGCGAAGGCTGGGCGCTCTACGCCGAGCGTCTCGCCGACGAGCTCGGGCTCTACTCGAACGACGCGAGCCGTATGGGCATGCTCAGCAACGCGGCGTGGCGCGCGTGCCGGCTCATCGTCGACTCCGGGCTGCACGCCTTCGGCTGGAGCCGCGACCGCGCCATCACGATGATGCTCGACCACACCGCCATGTCGGCGGCGCAGGCCGCGCAGGAGGTCGATCGCTACATCTCCTGGCCGGGGCAGGCCACCTCGTACATGACGGGCTACCTCGAGATCGCGCGCCTCCGCGCCGAGGCTTCGATGGCGCTCGGGCCGCGCTTCGATCGGAAGCAGTTCCACGATCGCGTCCTCGAGAACGGCTCGGTGCCGCTCCCGGTGCTCCGCCGGCGCATCGAGAGCTGGATCGCGTCCTCGCGCTGACCGATCACGCCGCCGCGCGGAACATGGCGGCGCCGCTCGCGACGCGATGGATCCGGGCCTGCCGCCGGAATGCGCCGGGGGCGATCCCCACGATGCGCTTGAACGCCTTGGCGAACGCGTACTCGCAGCGGTAGCCGACGTCGCCGGCGATCGCCGCGAGCGCGCGATCGGTCTCGAGGAGCTGGGACTGCGCGAGACCAAGCCGATGCTCGGCGAGCCAGCGCAGCGGGGAGACGCCGACCGCGTTGGTGAAGCGACGCGCCAGCGCGGCGCGCGAGAGCCCGGCCGCACGTCCGAGGGCGGCCACCGTCCACCGCCGCGCGGGCTCCGCCTTCATCGCGGCGAGCGCACGAGCGACATGCGAGTCACGAGGCTGCTCGCTGCCCCGGACGAGCCGCAGATGTCCGCGTCGGGAGTGCTCCATCGCCGAACAGCATGACGCCTCTCTCGCGAGCGGTCCACCGGGTGACCACCGGACGCTCGAAATCGAGACGATCGGACATGCGCGCGAGCGTCCGGGACATGGTCCGTCGCCGCCGGTCGTCCCATGGTCGTTCCGATGCCCGAACAACCCGAGAGAGAAGCCGACGAACCCCATGCGTCCCTACCCGAAGACGCATTCCTCGACCGGGCGGCAGGCGCGCTCTTCGCGTCGCGTACCGTGCTCGTCTTCGGCGAGGTCAACACCAGGCTCGCGCGGACCGTATCGGCTCAGCTCGTCGCGCTCGCGGCGTCGGGTGACGGCCCCATCCGCATGTTCGTCCATTCCCCCGGCGGCCATGTCGAGGCCGGCGACACCATCCATGATCTCGTGCGGGCCATCGCGCCGGACGTCACGATGATCGGCACGGGCTGGGTGGCGAGCGCCGGCGCGCTCATCTACGCGGCCGCGAAGAAGGAGAATCGCTACGCGCTGCCCAACACGCGTTTTCTCCTCCACCAGCCGCTGGGAGGCATGGGCGGCCGCGCTTCGGACATCGAGATCGAGGCCAACCAGATCCTGCAGATGCGCGAGCGGCTCAACCGCACCTTCGCTCGGGCGACGGGGCAGGACTACGAGACCATCGTCCGGGACACCGAGAAGAACTTCTGGATGAACGCCAGGGAGGCCTGCACCTATGGCCTCGTCCACCGGATCATCGAGCATCTCGGCGACCTGCCGGGTGCTCGCCGCGCCGGCTGAGTCATCCCCGGTCAGACGGGGTCAGCGCGGCCGTTCGGGGGGCCCTGATCCTTCGTGTTTGTGGCGCGCCGCTGACGTGGTAACTGCTCGCGGCGCTTCTCGCATCCACCAGCATCCCCTCGCGAACCAGAGAGAACATCCCGTGGCCGCTCGCATCCCCCTCGACCGCATCCGCAACATCGGCATCTCGGCTCACATCGACTCGGGCAAGACGACGCTCACCGAGCGCATCCTCTTCTACACGGGCCGGATCCATAAGATCCACGAAGTCCGCGGCAAGGACGGCGTCGGCGCCAAGATGGACTCGATGGATCTCGAGCGCGAGAAGGGCATCACGATCCAGTCCGCCGCGACCTACTGCGTGTGGGAGGGATCGCAGGACCAGTACGCCGAGAAGCCCATCAACATCAACATCATCGACACGCCAGGCCACGTCGACTTCACGATCGAGGTCGAACGCGCCCTCCGCGTGCTCGACGGCGCGATCCTCGTGCTCGACTCCGGCAAGGGCGTCCAGAGCCAGTCGATCACCGTCGACAAGCAGATGAAGCGGTACCACGTGCCGCGCATCGCCTTCGTCAACAAGATGGACAACCCGGGCGCCAACTACGAGCGCGTCTCGGACATGCTCAAGGAGAAGCTCAATCACCACCCGGTCCGCATCCAGGTGCCGATGGGCGCCGAGCAGGACTTCAAGGGGATCATCGACCCCATCATCATGAAGGCCTTCTTCTTCGAGGGCGCCGACGGCGAGACCGTCATCGAGAAGGAGATCCCCGCCGAGTACGTCGAGGAGACCAAGAAGGCGCGCGAGAAGATGATCTCCGACGTCGCGGACGTCGACGACATCCTCGCCGAGAAGTTCATCAACGAGGAGCCGATCTCGGTCGACGACCTCCGCGCCGCGATCCGCCGCGCCACGCTCGCCCTCAAGATGACCCCCGTGATGTGCGGCTCCGCCATCAAGAACAAGGGCGTCCAGCTCCTGCTCGACGGCGTCGTGCACTACCTCCCGCGCCCCACCGAGGTCCTCAACGAGGGCCACGACCAGAACAACGCCGAGGCGAAGGTCCTGGTCGAGTCTGATTCGACGAAGCCCTTCGTCGGCCTCGCGTTCAAGCTGCAGCAGGACAAGTACGGGCAGCTCACCTACTTCCGCGTCTATCAAGGCACGGTCTCCGCCGGCGACACCATCTTCAACGTCTCGAACGAGATGCGCAAAGTGCGCGTCCCCCGCATGTTCCGCATGCACTCCGAGGATCGCGAGGAGATTCCCGCGGCCGAGGCCGGCGACATCGTCGCGTTCTACGGCGTCGAGGCGAGCTCCGGCGAGACGTTCACCGACGGCAAGGTCAACTGGACCCTCACGTCGATGCACGTGCCCGCGGCCGTCATCTCG
>JAYTZB010000084.1:0-4540 GCA_043742085.1 Polyangiaceae bacterium | reverse complement strand
GTCGGGCGCCAGGGGCGCCTGACGTGCGGTGTCCCCGCACACCCCGGGCTTGTTTCCAGCGCAGGGCAGGGGAAGAGGCGGGGTATGCTCCGGGGGTGGCGGACGAGCGCGATGGTGGGCCGCGCCTCCCTCCGGAGGAGCAGCCCACCCAGAACTTTCCGCTGGTCCAGCCGGCCAGCGGGTCGATGCGCGCCGCGCCCGTCGCCGGTGATCGCGTCGGCAAGTACGTCGTGGACAGCATCCTCGGTCGCGGCGGCATGGGCATCGTCGTGGCGGCTCGCGACGAGAGCGCCGGCCTTCGCACGCTCGTCGCCATCAAGCTGCTGCATCCGAAGGCCGCGAAGGACGCGGTGCAAGTCGAGCGCTTCGTCCGCGAGGCGCGCTCCACGGTTCGCATCAAGAGCGAGCACGTCGTGCGTGTGCTCGATGCCGGAGCCGACGAGCACACGGGATCGCCGTTCATCGTCATGGAGTTCCTGCAGGGCAGGGACATCGCCTACGTGCTGGCGAACTTCGGCCCGCTGCCGCCGAAGACAGCTGTAGATTACATCATTCAGATCTGCGAGGCGGCGGCTGCGGCCCACGCGCTCGGCATCGTGCATCGCGATCTCAAGCCGTCGAACTTCTTCCTCACGCATCGCGCCGACGGCACGGCGCTCGTGAAGGTCCTGGACTTCGGCATCTCGAAGGCCGCGCAGCTCGACGGCATGCCGGACCCGCGCCTCACCGAGACGCAAGCGGTCTTCGGTTCGCCGACCTACATGTCCCCGGAGCAGATCCGCAGCTCGAAGAACGTCGACCAGCGCAGCGACATCTGGTCTCTCGGCGTCGCGCTGTTCGAGATGCTCACCCGGAAGCTCCCCTTCGTGGCCGACAACGTGGCGGGGCTCCTCGCATCGGTCATCGCCGATCCGCCGTTCACCATCTCGCACTTCCGGCCCGACGTTCCGCCGGGGCTCGAGGCCGTCGTGCTCTCGTGTCTCGAGAAGGACGCAGCGCGGCGCATCGGGTCCGCCGGCGAGCTCGCGCGGCGTCTCGCCCCGTATGCCTCTCCCGCCGGCGCGCAGCTCGCGATGCAGGTGCAGGAGGTGCCGTCGCCGTCGGGGAGCTCGCCCAACGTCGCGCCGCCGCGTGCGCCCGTGCCCGGGGCCCAGCCGTCGTCGCCGTCTTCGCCGGCGTCGTACGCGCAGTCGTCACCGTCGTGGCTGCCTCCGGCTCCACCGAGCATCGCGGGGCCGCCCGTGTCGTTCGGCACCACCGGCACCGATCTGTCGGCGACTGGCCCGGCCGCGTTCCGGGCCAGCGTTCGTCGCGACCGGCTTCGTTCGCTCGCCATCGCCGCCGCCGCGGTCCTGACGCTCTGCGCCAGCGCGGGCATCGTCTTTCTCGCGCGAGGCGCAAGCACCTCGCGAGCCGCCGGCGGAGCGTCCGAGGCCGGGCCGCCGCCGGCCGTGATCGCACCCGTCACCCCCGCGCCCCTCACGATCGCGTCGTCCACCGCGGCTACCGTGTCGGGCGTGCCCGGAGCCAGCGCCGGACCCGACGGAACGGCGCCCCCCGCTCCGAGCGCCAGCGCCGCCGCCGGGGCCAAGATCAAGCGGCCGAAGCCCGGCGCCGGGCATGGCTCGCCGAAGGGCCCGGGAGGCGCGCCGGATCTCGACTCGCGATTCTGAGCCGCGATCCGCGGGGCACGCGGTCTGCTACGATCCTTGCCGGTGCATGCTCGTCTCTCGCGGGTCAAGTCGATCGCGTCGATCGCGCTGCTCGTCGCGATGACCGCCGTCGCATCCACCGCGCGGGCCGACAAGATCACCGATGCCGAGGACCTCTTCCGGCGCGCCAAGGCCCTGATGGCGCAGCACAAGACCGACGAGGCATGCCCGCTGCTGAGCGAGAGCTACCGTCTCGATCCCGGCGTGGGCACGCTGCTCAACCTCGCGCTCTGCCACGAGCGCATCGGGAAGACGGCGTCGGCGTGGGGTGAGTTCCGCTCCGTGGAGCAACAGGCGCGTGCCACGACGCCGCCCAACGAGACGCGTGCGCGCTTCGCCCGCGAGCACGCGGAGAAGCTGGAGAAGCGCCTCTCGCGCGTGAAGATCACGGTGCCGACCGAGGCGCGTGTGCCCGGCCTCGTCATCAAGGTCGACGGCGAGGCGAAGGGCGAGCCGCTCTGGGCTGGAGTACCCGTCGATCCCGGCACGCGCGTCGTCGAGGCCACGGCTGCCAGCAAGCTGCCGGTCACGCTCAAGGTGAAGGTCGACGACGAGGGCGTGCTCCAGAACGTCACCATCCCGGTCCTCGCCGACGTGCCGGTCGTCGCGCCCATCCCACCTACGCTCCCCGCGAGCGGCGGCGGCGGCATGGAGGCGGTCGAGGAGTACGCGTCGAACCGCGCGCGGCGCACCACCGGCTACGTCATCGGCGGCATCGGCGTCGCCACGTTCGCGGTGGGCGTCGTCTTCGGTGTCGCCGCCATCGTCAACTCCAACGAGGCGAAGAGCTGCTCGCCCTGCACGCGCGGCTCGAGCGACGCCGCCGCCAGTGATCAGGCGACCGATCGTTCGCTCGTCTTCGCGAACATCTCCAACGTGACGATCCCGCTCGGCCTCGTGGGCTCTGCGGTCGGTGCCTACCTCGTGCTCAGCGCGGGGCCCGGTCACAAGGTGGCGATCGCTCCCGTGACGACGCGCTCGAGCGCAGGTCTCTCGATGAGCGGAGCGTGGTGACGGCCATGAAGCGCAAGCTCGCGGTCGCCTCCATGACGCTGGGCGTGCTGGGATTCACGGCGATCGCGTGCCAGCTGGTGGCCGGCATCGATCGCGTCCAGAAGTCCGAGCCCGAGATCCCCGACACCGGTCCGGACACGCTCGCCGCCGACAGCGCCGTCCCCGATCCGTGCGCCCACGTCCGGCCCCCGGGCAAGCCGCTCGTCGACGACGCGCCGAACGACAAGCTGCCCGACATCTACCTGGCGATGCATCACGTCGACCTCGCGCCTTCGCAGACGAACAGCACCGCGCCCGGCTTCGACCTCGATCAGTCGTGCACGTGCGACACACGACGCGGCTCCGCGTTCGACGGCGCAGCGTCGTGCACCACCGGCGCCAAGCCGTTCTGCGACTTCGACGGCGGCGTCGACAACCAGATCTTCAACTTCGCGCGCGACTACGCCGGCTTCATCGACGTCGATCAAGCGGCGAACATCAACGGGCGCATCACCGCCGGGCACCAGACGGTGATCCTGGTGATCAAGGACTACAACGGCCGCGCCAACGACTCGACCGTGTCGTTCGGCACCTTCAGCTCCGAGGGCATGCTCGAAGGCGCGACGTGCCCGGGGTCGGTCACGGGAAGCGACGGCTTCACGACCCCCGGCTGGTGCGGCGAGGACAAGTGGACGGCGTCGTCGACCACGGTCGACGGGACGAACGGCCTCTTCATCCCCAAGTCGGTCGGCAGCGGCTACGTGACGAACTACCAGTTCGTCGTCGAGCTGAACAACCCGGCGACCGTGCCCTTCGCGGGCTATCGGCTCGCCATCGGCTCGCCCATCTCGAGCGGTCACCTCGTGCCGCTCGACGCCACCCTCATGCCCGTCGATACGTCGGCCGGGCCCGCGCTCGACCAGATCAAGTACTGGCGCGTCGAGAAGGCGGTGCTGAGCGGACGCATCCCGGTCACCGACCTCCTGGCCGCCGTCGGCACCATCGTGACGTCGAGCGGCGACTCCGGGGCGATGAAGCCGCCGCTCTGTACGACGCCGACGTTCGCCCAGGTGAAGGGCGCCCTCTGTGGCCAGATCGACATCAACGCCAGCAAGTCGCTCGATTTCATCCCCGGCGCCAAGTGCGACGCCATCTCGGTCGGGATTGGCTTGACCGCGGATTCCGTGCGCGTCCAGACCGTCGCGCCGGCTACGGTGACCACCAACGCGTGCTACCCGAGCCCCGACGGCGGTGGGCCCATGTCCGCGCCGCCCGGGGTGACCTACCAGTGCCCTTGAAGAACTCCTGTTGCCCTCGTTGCTGCCCAATGGTACTCGGCCCCGGCCGCGTGACGGTGAGGCTCGCTCGTGACGAGCGCCCCGTAAATCGCGTGCTTTTCACCCATTAACGTCTTCTCACGTCAGGCCCATTTCGGCCTCACGAAAGGCGCGCCCAAAGAGGCGCGACGCTCATTTGGAATCTCGCGAAGATCGCGAACCTCGCTCGACTCCGTTCACGGAAGCGCTGAGCCAGCTCAACGATCGGGCCCTCCGGCGGCTCCTGGGCGCTCGCGCGTTCTTGCGAGGCTATGACTACGTCCGCCGCGCGGCGGTCACCGACATCGTGATGGAGGAGCTGTCGGCCACGGGCAAGGTCCGCGGGACCGACCCCGAGCCGTACGCGGTGAAGCTCCAGGTGACCGCCTCTGACAAGGGCGGCTTCACGAGCGAGTGCTCCTGCCCGGCATTTCCCAAGATCAACGGGCATTGCAAGCACGTCGCAGCGCTGCTCATCGCGCTTCGTGACCAGGTCCGGCCGAAGCAGCCGCGCCCCGA
>JAYTZB010000083.1:0-2862 GCA_043742085.1 Polyangiaceae bacterium | reverse complement strand
GTCCTCGCGTCGCTGTCGAGCAACGCGAACGAAGGTCCGCTCGGCTTCCGCCACGTGATGTCTCGTCTCCCGCTGCGTGAATCGCCGGAGGCCACCACGCTGGCCTGGATGGTGGGGTGGTCGCAGCGCCTTCGCGACGAGGGCGAGACCGCCCGCGCCGACGCGCTCGACGCGCGGCTCCTCTGCAATAAATGCGCAATCAAGAGGCTTGCCCTCGGAGACGCCCCGTTCCGGCTCATCGCCGTCGCCAATCGCACGGATCTCTCGGTCCTACCCGACCGCGCCGCGGACGGCGGCGAAGGTCGCCTCGTCTTCGCTCTGACCGACGGGCCTGGCGACGCACCGGATTCGCCGGCGCTGCCGTTCACGGTGATCGTCGAGTACGCGCAGCGCGGCTCGGCGCGCGACTGGTCGAGCCGCTGGCATGCGCTGGGCGCGGCGAACGACGGCGCGTTTCCGGAGCGCCTCGCGGGCGTGGCAGGCGCGTTCGTCGAGCCCGGGACCCTGGCGCAGATCCGCACCGGCGACGCGCTCACCGGGCCGCTCGTGCTCCACGAGTTCCATCTCGAGGGCGGCGCCATCGTTCCGACCACGGTGCGGAACACACCGCGCTGGTCGGCGGTGTCCGAGGCGGACGTGCGCGCCTTCGTGGCCGATCGACGAGAGGCCATCGAGAATGGAACGCACGTGCTGCCGTCTTCGTGGCTGGCAAGCTCGTCCGCACTGCACGCATCGCCGCCGCCGTACGTCGCGACACTGGTGGGCCACGACGCGCTGGTCAAGGGGACGTGCGGCGGCTGCCACGACGCGGCGGAGCGGGGATTCCAGATCGATCCGCTCGCGACGGGCGCGGCCAAGCTCTCCCGTTTCCTGGTCGACCCTTCCAGGGACCTCGACGAGATGAGCCGCCGGACGGAGTGGATGCAGGTGACACTCGCGCCATGAGCCACGGCGGCGGCGGCCTGCTAACATGCCCACCCGTGAAGCGCCGGTACCTCGTCCTCTGCGTTCTCGTTCCACTGCTCGCGCCGCTCGCCGTCATCGGCGCTTGTACGTCGAGCCCGGCGGCCAGCCCCACGAGCCCGGCGCTCCCCGTGCAGCCGGTGTCGTTCGATGCCCGCCTCGACACCAGCAGGCCGCCGCCTCCGCCCGATGCCGCGCCGCCTCCGACGTGCACGGCCGTCGACCTGCCGACCGGAACCGGCACGCGCTTCTGCGATCTCCCGGGGTCGCCTGCCACCGGGCTCTCGGTGCCCGACGACTTCTGCATTCGTGAGTTCACGACCACGCCCATCATCGAGGCGCGCGTCATGCGCTTCGCGCCGAACGGCGACCTCTTCCTCGCCGCGCCGTCGATGAGCACCCCCGGCGGCGCCACCAATGGCCCCGGATCCATCCTCGTCCTGCCCGACGACAACCATGACGGTCGCGCCGACGCGGTCCTCACGTTCGCGGGGGGCTCCGCGCACGCGAACAGCTCCTGCGCCAGCGTCGAAGGCGATCCCGACAACCTCGCCTGCGTCCACGGCCTCGTCTTCAGCGGCGGATATCTGTACTATACACGCAGTGACGAGGTCCGACGCGTGGCCTACACGCCGGGCATGCGCGCTGCCGCGAAGGGTACGAGCGAGCTCGTCGCCATCCTCGGCGGCGCCTCGATCAGCGACATCCGCTGGACGCACACGCTCGAGCAGACGAAGGACGGAAGCCTGTGGGTCTCACGCGGGCGCTTCGACTCATCGACGTGCTCGAGCACCGAGATGGAAACGGGCGCCGTCTTCTCGCTGCCCATCCAGGGAGGCGCCGCGCTTCCGGTCACGCCCGCGCTCGTGGCGAACGGCTTCCGCAATCCGATGTACATCCGCTGTTCGCCCGCGAGCTGCGGCGATTGCTACGCGAACGAGCTCTCCGGTGACGGGTGGGACGGCGTCTTCGGAAGCGAGAAGCTCGCGCTCCTCGAGAAGAAGGGCGAGAGCTGGGGCTATCCGTGCTGCGTCCGGCGCGACGCCCCGGCCCCGACCACGGGCAGCACGCCGGACTGCACCAACGTGGGCACCGAGCTCGTCGCCATTCCGCTCCACTACACGCCGTTCGGCTTCGACTTCGAGCGCGGCACGTTCCCCGGCGTCTACCGCCACGGCGTGTTCGCGGCGCTCCACGGCGTCGTCTCGTCGTATGGCGGGAGCGCGGTCGTCGCCTTGACGGTGGATCCGACGTCGCTGCGCCCGACCGGCGAGACGCTGGAGTTCGTGCACGGCTTCGGCAGGACCGTGGGCCGCGCCACCGATGTCGCGTTCGCTCCCGACGGGCGTCTCTTCATCGCCGACGACACGTCCGGCAAGATCTACTGGGTCGCGCCCAAGACCCTCGCCGCGCCGCAGTGAACGCGATGAAGTTCGTCGTAGCAACGCAGGACTACGTCGGTCTCGGGTTCGCCGTGCGGCTGCGCGACGAGGGCCACGAGGTCCTTCTCGCCTGCGCGCCGCGAGCCGAGGATCTCGTGCCGGGCCGGAGCGCCGCCTATGAGCGCGTCGGACAAGGCCTCGTCGACAAGGCCCGGCTCTCCGAGCTGCTCGAACGACGTGAGACGCTGCGTGACGCGTACTGGGTCTGGGACTTCAACCACTCCGTCGAGGAGAACGAGCTGCTCCGCAAGGAGGGCTTCAAGGTCTTCGGCGGCGGTCGTCATGCCAACACGATGGAGCACGATCGCGCGAAGTGCCTCGAGCTCGTCGAGCGCTACGGGCTGCACTCGCCGCCCGCGATGCGCTTCGAGCGCCCGGCCGAGGCCATCGCCTTCCTGAACGAGCACCCCGACACTGCCTACGTCTACAAGCCCGACGAGGGCGCCAGCTACGAGAC
>JAYTZB010000082.1:0-6333 GCA_043742085.1 Polyangiaceae bacterium | reverse complement strand
CGAGCCCGAACGGGCAGCGATAGCAGTCGGCATACGGCACGATGTGGCTGCCGGGGACGAAGGGGCCGAGATGCTCCTTGAACGTCGATCCCATCAGCGAGAGCGCGCCCATCGTCTTGCCGTGGAAGCCGCCCCAGAAGCTGACCATCTCCCACTTGCCGGTGTGCGACTTGGCGAGGCGGAGGGCGCTCTCCACCGCCTCCGAGCCGCTCGAATAGAGCTGCACGCGATGGACGCCCGGCGCGGGCTCGTGCCTGGCGAGGCGCTCCACGAGATCGACGCGCGCCTCCGAGGTGAACGAGCCCACCGAGGCGCGGGCCATCTGCGTCTGGAGCGCGGAGACGATGACGGGATGCGAGTGCCCGAACGCGTTGACACCGATGCCGCCGACGAAGTCGAGGAGCACGTTGCCGTCCACGTCGGTGACCGCGCTGCCGCGCGCGTGATCGACGACGACGCCGGACGTGACGGCATAGCTCTGGAGGCCGGGCGCGATGTGCTGGTCCTCGCGCGCGCGGAGGGCGCGGCTCTTCTCTCCTGGCACTTCGGTGCGCAGCAAGGCGCGCTGGTTGCGAGGCTGGTGCGTCGCCGGGACGCGGGGGACGGTCATGGCACTCATGGTTCAGGGGGCTCCTTGGCCGAAGACGAAGCTGCGTTGCAGCGGGAAATTCCAGAGCAGACTGACCGCGATCGAGACGGCGAGCCGCGCGGCGACGTACGGGTAGTGGAGGACACCTGCAAGTGCGTGTACTCCGCACGTATTGAGGACGAGGCCGCCGAAGGAGACCATCGCGTAGCGCCGTGCCTGCGGCGCGGCCTCGCTGCGCGTCGAGCGAAAGATCCAGCGCCGTCCGAGAACGAAGTTGAGGACGCCACCCGTGGCCGCCCCGACCGCGGTGCCGAGCGCAGGCGGCGCGCCGAGCCCGCTGACGAGCGCGATCATGACGCTGTAGTCCACGGCGGTCGCGGCGACCGCCCCCACCTGGTGCCTGATGAGCGCCCTCATCATTCGGCGACCCCGAGCTCTCGCACCCGCTCCCTCACGCACGCGAGACGCTGCAACGCCGACACGTTCCCGATCAGCGCGATGGCGCCGAGCGCCACGATCATCGGCCACGCCGCCCAGGCTTCGGCCACGCGCGCCACCAGCGGCGTGATCGCCGCCGCCCCCACCACCAGCACGGCGCGCTCGACCCGGCGCATCGAGCCACGTGGCGGCTCGACGTGCAGCGCCTCGGCCTTCGCGGTGGAATAGCTCACCATGAAGGACGCGAGCAGCGCGAAGAGGGCTAGCAGGAGTCGCGCTGGGTCCCCCCTGAACCAGAACGCGACCCCCGCCAGCAGGGAGAAGTCCACATAGCGATCGACGGCAGCGTCCAGCAGCTCGCCGGCCGGCGAACCGACGCCGAGCTTTCGCGCCAGCATTCCGTCGACGGCGTCCCCCGCTGCGGCCGCGGTGGCGAGGAGCGCGCCGATCCCGAAGTGCCCGGTGCCGAGCGCTCCGCCGGCCGCAAATCCGAGCACGAGCGACGTGTACGTGACCGCGTCGGGCGTGATGCCGAGCCTCACGCAGGCGGTCACCGCCGGCGACGAGCCCCAGACCAGCATCTCCATCGCGCCCTTCGTGAGGAGCGCGCTCTTTCCTTCCGCGTCCACGCGCGCATGGTGCGCGCTACCGGAGCGCGCGACGCGCAGGGCATAGGCGCCCGCGATCAACAACAATAGCCCAATCAAAATGGCGGAGCACGCGAGGTCGGCATCCATCGCATCATCCGAAGTGCGGGATGCGCCGCTCGCGAGCGCCGTCCGCCGCCGATTCGTAGGCCGTACTCAGGAGCTCGATGCAGCGGAGCGCGTCGAGGGCGGGCCGCCCCACGTACTCCTTCGCGTCCATCGCCGTGACGAAGTGCCCGAACATGGCCCGGAACCACGCCGCATGGCCGGCGTCCATCCACTCGGAGGCCACCTTCTTGGTCTTGAGCTCCCACGCCGTGCGCCCCGACGCGCGATCGGCAGGCGAGTCGCCCATCACCGCCACCTCGATGTCGTCGTCCTCGACGCGGATCGCGCCGCGCTCACCGTGGAGCGTGTAGATCACCTTCCGCACGCCGGCCGTCCAGGTGAGGTGCACCGCGGCGAGCCCGGTGGGGAACGTCGCGCTGCCGATGAACGTGTCTTCGGTGTCGAATGCGCCTTGCGTGCGCATCTTCGCGGTGATCGAGGTCGGGTAGCTACGCAGCCACTCGAACGCGAGATAGAACGTGTGGCTTCCGTGGTCCATCGCCACGCCGCCGCCGGCGTAGCGCTTCTCGCGGCGCCAGCTCTCGTTCCATTCCTTCACGCCCCGCGCGTGCGTGTTGCGGAACGTCGAGAGCGACACGTCGTGCACGGTGCCGATGAGCCCGGTCTCGAGGAGCTGCCGCACCGCCACGATGACCGGCGCGTGGCGGTAGTTCTCGACGGGGTAGAGGACGCGCTTCGAGCGATCCGCCTCCTCGATGATGAGGCGCGCGTCCTCCGCGGTGATGGCGAGCGGCTTCTCGCAGAGCACGTGGAGGCCGGCCTCGAGCGCCGCGCGCGCCACGCTCGCATGGGCATACGGAGGCGTGGTGATGTCCACGAAGTCGAGATCGCTCTGGCGGTCGCGGATGAGCGCCTCGGCGCTCTCGTAGATGCGCGCGCCGGGCAAGGCCCTGGCAGCGGCCTCGCGACGCGCTGGGCAGACGTCGGCGACGGTGACGATTTCGAGCTGCTCGGACCGGACGTACGCGGGGAGGTGTCCCTTCTCGGCGATGAACCCGAAGCCGACGATGCCGCCCCGGCGCCGTCGCGGCGTCATTGGTAGTACTCGTTGCCGAGGTGGGTCAGCGGCTCTTCGCCCATCATCCAGCGAAGCGTGTTCTTCAGCTTCTTCGCCTGGATGAAGAGGTCGTGCTCGGCGTTCACCTCCGGCGCATGCATCGGGCTCTTGAAGTAGAAGCTGAGCCACTCCTGCATGCCGTGCAGCCCGGCGCGCCGCGCGAGATCGAGGAAGAGGACGAGATCGAGCACCACCGGCGCCGCGAGGATCGAGTCGCGGCAGAGGAAGTTGATCTTCATCTGCATCGGGTACCCGAGCCACCCGAACAGATCGATGTTGTCCCAGCCTTCCTTGTCGTCGCCGCGCGGCGGGTAGTAGTCGATGCGTACCTTGTGGACGAGGTCACCGTAGAGATCGGGATGCAGCTGCGGCTGGAGGATCGAGTCGAGGACGCTCAGCTTCGAGACCTCCTTCGACTTGAACGACTCGGGGTCGTCCAGCACCTCGCCGTCTCGGTTGCCGAGGATGTTCGTGGAGTACCAGCCGCGGATGCCGAGCATGCGGCTCTTGAGGCCCGGCGCGATGATGGTCTTCATCAGCGTCTGTCCGGTCTTGAAGTCCTTGCCCGCGATGGGCGTCCGCACCTCCCGCGCGAGCTCCCACGCCGCGGGGAAGTCGACCGCGAGGTTCGGCGAGCCGTTTGCGAAGGGCACGCGCTCCTTGAGCAGCGCCCACGCGTACATCTGCGAGTTGGTGATCGAGGGATCGCTCTTCGCGAGCGCGGCCTCGAACGCGCTCACGCTCGAGTGCACGCCGTTGGCGTGTGTGTAGATCTCCGTCGAGCCGCACCACACGGCGACGGCGCGATCGCAGCCGCGCTCGCGGATGAAGGTACGGATGTCGTCGCGGAGCTGCGCGACCATATCGGCCTTGGTCTGGCCGCGCTTCACGTGCGTACCGTGCAGCCGCTTCACGTACTCGGGATAGAACACGCCGCGCATCGGCTTGATGGCGCTCAGCTCGTCCTTCACGAGCTCGATGTGCTCGGGCCGCAGCACGTGGGAATGGACCGCCGATGCGAGCGCATCGTCCTCGAAGATGTCCCACGCGCCGAACTCGAGCTGATCGAGATGAGCGAGCGGCGCGAAATCGGCGATCTTCGGGGTGCGCCGCTCGGTGCGCTTTCCGAGGCGGATCGTGCCGAGCTGGGTGAGCGATCCCACGGGGGCAGCGAGGCCGCGCCGCGCCAGCGCGACGCCTGCGATGAACGTCGTCGCTACGGCGCCGAGCCCGGGCAGCAGGACGGCAAGCTTCCCGTTCGCCGGTTCGATGGTGGTGGGTCGTTTCACGATGAACCTCCTCGTTGCAGCCGACGAGCTGCACCGATCGCGCCATGTGCGAGCTGCGCGATGTCCTGCGTTTCGCGACTCCGGATGGTGTCGCAGGCTGCGAACGCATCGCAGGACGCGATGCGGCGACGGCGGCGGCGGAGGCGCGAGGACGAGACGTGAGCTAGGATGACGGTCGCATGCGCCGCTTCGCCCTCGTCATCGTGCCGCTCGGCCTGGTGCTCGCCTGCTCATCCGGCGATGACCCGCTGGCCGGCGGTTCCGACAGCGCGACGATCGACGGCGGAAGCGACGGCGGCGGCGGCGGAGGCGCGACGACGGACGCGAAGGTGCAGCCCACCGATGCGCGCGCCGACGCTCCCGCGAACGACGCCGCGACGGGCACCGTCTACATGGGACAGGCGACGTATTACAACGCGGACGGCACCGGAGCGTGCGGCTTCAAGGCGACGCCCAACGACCTCGATGTCGCGGCGCTGAACGGTTCGCAATACAAGAAGAGCTGGTGCGGCCAGTGCGCGCTCGTCACCGGTCCCAGGGGAACGGTCAAGGTCCGCATCGTGGACCTCTGCCCCGGCTGCGCGTTCGGCGGTCTCGATCTGAGCCAGCAAGCGTTCGAAGCGATCGCCGCGCTCAGCGCGGGCCGCGTGAAGATCACGTGGCACGTCGTCCCCTGCTAGGACTGCCAAGACGGTCGTCTCATGACGGCGAGGGGGCGAGGGGCCGGCGGGGAGGGGGCGGCGGATGGTTCGGGTCCCGAACTATCTCGGTGAACCCCCTTGACCGCCGGCCACACGGCTTCGTGATTTCGCGGGCTTGGAGCGTGTCACCCGTTCGGGTGACGCGTCCTCGCGCAGCCACGCCGTTCGCGTCCCGGCCACCACGTGCCATGCGCATCGAGCGCGGAAACACGGGCGAAAGTGCCTATTTTGCGGCGGTACGAGCGCTGCAATTCGTCGTGTCATGGCGTCGTTCTTCCGGGCTGTTCGTCGTGGCTTCCTCGTTTGCGCGATCGTCGCGGTCCTCCTCGCGAGCGCGTTCGTGAATCGCGCCGCGGCCGGCACCGAGGCCGTTGCAGCGGCACGGACCACGCGCGCCGCGCGCACGCTCGACGTCGACGCGAGCAGCGCGCATGCCGTCAGCGAGACGCGTCGTCTCTATCCGTCCGCGCCGCTCACGCTCCATGTCGACGGCGTGAATGTGCTGGCCTATCCGCCGGCGATGAAGGCCGAGTCGCGCCCGCTGAGCGTCGTCTACTTGCACGGCATGCGCGGTCGCGCCGCGAACGGCTGCCCGTGGTTCCGCGGCGGCGCGAGCGAGCAGGGCTGGCTCGTCTGTCCCGAGGCGATCGAGGCGCAGCCGGACGGCTCGTGGTCGTGGGGCGCCGACGTCTTCAAGCAGGCGCCCGTCGTCGAAGGCGCGCTCCGCGCCGCACGCGCGAACGGCGCGTCGAGCGAGCCGGGCATTGCGGTGGGATTCTCGCAGGGCAGCTACGTCGCGCTCGATCTCGTGAAGGCGCGGCTCGCGAAGTTTCGCGGCCTCGTGCTCCTCGGCGCCGAGCTCCACCCCAACGCGAAGACGCTGAAGGACGCTGGCGTCGTGCGCATCGCGCTCGGCGCGGGGCAGTACGATCACGTCGCCCACGCGTCGCTGATGGATGAAGCGACGCGGCTCTCGAACGAGGGCATCGAGACGCGCTTCTTCGACCTCGGTCGCGTCGGTCACACCTACGCCGTCGAGGACACGAAGATCCTGAACGACGCCATCGCGTTCGCTGGCGGCGCCTGAGACGGACTACGGCGTGGGGCCGAGCGGCGTCGAGGCGGGCACCTCGGTCACGTGCACGAGCGCATGATCTGCGAAGCCCTGGTCGGCGCCGAAGAGCTCGCGGTCGACGCGGCCGCTGGCGTCGAGCACGCCCTTCTTCACCTTGTTCTCGACGGCGGTGCACGACGGTCCGAAGTCGAGCGCGATAGCGACCACCGATTTCCCGTTCGCCGGGTTCGTCACCTTGAGCTTCGCGAGGCAACCGAAGCGCGCGGCGTCGGCGGTGAACCAGGTCACGCGCTCCTCGCACTGCTTGCCGGTCTCGCCGGGAAGGCAGACACCGGCGGCCTTCGCTTGCGCGAAGCATGACGGGATGCAGTTGTCGCCGCTGTCCCCGTGCAGGCCGCCTTGCGCGTC
>JAYTZB010000081.1:0-13036 GCA_043742085.1 Polyangiaceae bacterium | reverse complement strand
ACTTCGAGCGCGTGCTCGCCGGGACGCCGGCGAAGACCACGTTCATTCGCGCCGCCTACTTCCTCGAGAACTGGGGGAGCGTGCTCGGCGCCGCCGCGCAGGGCAAGCTGCCGACGTTCCTTCCGCCGGACCTCGTCATGCCGATGGTGGCGACGAAGGACATCGGGCTCGTCGCGGCGAAGGCCTTGCTCGAGCCGCCCAGCGGCAAGAGCGAGATCATCGAGCTCTCCGGACCGCGCGACTACAGCTCGCGCGACATCGCCGCTGTTCTGTCCACGATCGTCGGCAAGGCCGTGGAGGTCGACGCCGCGCCGATCGAGGCGGTGACGCCTGCGTTCATCAGCTTCGGCATCAGCCCCAACATCGCCGGGTTGTTCCAGGAGATGTACGCCGGCATCACGAACGGGCTCGTCGCGTTCGATGGCAAGGGCGCGCGACAGGTCCGCGGGAACGTGGATGCCGAGGCGGTCTTCCGCGGTCTGGGCGCGGGCAAGTAGGCCCGCACGACGCTCAGCGACGCTTGCGGCGCGCGCTCACGATGGCGAGCGCCGCGGCGCCGGCGATGAGGAGCCCGTTCGACGATCCGCCCCCGCGGCCGGTCGTCGAGCAGCCTGCGGCTGCCTTGCTCTTGCCGGCGAGCTCGGCGTCGCTGGCCTGAGGAAGCTCCTCGGGGTGCGTGGGGATGCTGCTGTTGCCGATGGGCGGCGGCGCGTTCGAGGCCGGGGGCGAGCTGCCTTCGCCGAGGATCGCGCCGTCGTCGGAGCCGTCGGCGGGCGGGCCCTTGGTGCTCGGCTTCTTCGGGCCGGCATCCGCGCCGGCGTCGTCGGCCGGGGTCGTTCCGTCGCCGGTGGCGCCCGGATCCGCGGCGCCCGCGTCGGGGTCACCGGCAGGATCGGTGGTGGGGTCGGTGGTGGGATCGGTGGTCGCCGGATCTGCGGGCGCCGAGTCTGCGGTGCCCGCGTCCGGGTCGCTCGCGCCCTGCGCGGTGTCGGCGGTGCCGGTCGCAGGAGCCCACGCGCCGTAGCTGAGCGCCGTCGCGAAGCGATTCCACACCTGCGCGTGCAGGCTGACGCCGCCGACGCCGGCCCTGCCGCCGCCCGCTTCGCCGACCCACGGCGTATACGTGTAGAGTGCAGCCGTTGCGGCGTTCTTGGGAATGATGGTGAGGCCGTCGAGGCTGGCTTTCGACTTGCCGCGCGTCCAACCGCTGACCGTGCCGGCAGCGGTGAGCGCCCTGGTCATGGACCGGCTCATCGTGCCCGCGGCGCAGTCGGCCTGAGCGGAGAAGCCGGCGTAGGCGGCGGTGCAGACGGCGCCGTCGGCGCAACCGCAGCCGAAGGCCTTCGCGATGGTGGCGCTGGTGGCGGTGGTCTTGCTGACGAGCCCTTGCTCCATCTGCACGCGGACCACCATCTCGATGGGGTTGATGCTGTACGTCTTCGCCGCGTCCACCATGATGGTGGCGGCGGTCTTGCCGTTCTCGGTGTACGTCGCGAGCACCGATGCGGTGCCCCACGGCGTCTTCTCGAGGAAGGTCTGGAGGTCATCGGCGGTCATCGCCGTGGAGTCGCGCATCGAGATGTCGTCGATGACGGCGTTGCGATCGAACGCGCGGGCGGTGACCTTCGACGAGGTGCCCTGGGTGGCTTCGACGGGCGGGGCCGCGCATGCCGCGAGGAGGCCCAGCACCAGCGTGCCGCCGGAGAGACCGAGAAGACCGAGAAGCTTGCGCCCATCCATGAAGGTCTTGCTCTGCCACATGTGTGCCACTGTAGATGCGTGGAAAAATCAGGGTTTACCGGAACGGATCACCCTCACGTCATCGAAAATCGGTGGGCCGCCGATCCACGCCTCCTGACCCAGGCGCCCGTCTTCGGGGATCCAGCGCGTGGCCTGGTTGCGCACCGGACATCGCGCAGACCGCGGGTGCTTTCTTCGCGGTAGGCGCGCGGCTCTGCCCGAAGTGCGCAAGCCTGCGCGCAGATCGACCGCGTCTGCGCAGCCTCGGAGTCGGCAGGGTAGGTGCACATGCTCTCGGGTCAGGACAGGAGAGGTTGGCCATGGCGTATGCTCTACTCAAGGGAAACATGTCGTCCGGTGATCGCGAGGGAACGGAGCGAGACGGGGGCCGCACGGAGCTCACCGCCGACCTCGGCTCCGCCAAGGGCCAGGAGAACCAGCCGCGCATCTCGGCGTTCTGGGAGGGCGGGTCCCTGACGCGTCCGCTTCCCGCGACCGGCACGCTCACCATCGGGCGCTCCACGTCGTGCGACGTCCGCATCGACCATGCGTCCGTCTCTCGCAAGCACGCGATTCTTCATCTCGGCGCCGTCCCCAAGGTCGAGGACGCCGGCAGCCAGAACGGCACCCGCGTCGCCGGCCGCATGGCAGTCTCGGGATCGCCGGTTGCCGTCGCGCCCGGTGAGGTCATCGAGCTCGGGCAGGTGGTCCTCGTCATCCAGGGCGGTGACGCCTCCGCTTCTGCCTCGGCGGCCGCGCGTGCATCCGGCATGCGCGCAGCTGCTTCGCCCGCGGCATCCGTCGCCCGCGCGTCGTTCCAGTCGACGAACCCGATGATCGCCCAGAAGCCTTCATCCGGCGATCCAGCACGCGCTCCTTCGCAGACCATCGCGCCGCCGGGCGCACGCCCCAACGAATCACCGATGCAGCGTGTCGAGCGGCTGGTGCGCCTCGTCGCCGCCGGCAACATCCACGTCCTCGTGCTCGGCGAGACCGGCACCGGCAAGGAGGTCATCGCCGATCGCATCCACCGTGCTTCGCGGCGCGCTGCAGGCCCGTTCGTTCGCGTCGACGGTGCATCGCTCACCGAGCCGCTCCTCGAGCGCGAGCTGTTCGGCGAGGGAGAAAAGCCAGGCCTCTTCGAGACCGCGGACGGCGGCACCTTCTTCCTCGACGAGGTCGCCGAGCTTCCGCTCGGCATCCAGGCGAAGCTCGTTCGCGTCCTCGAGCGTCGCGAGGTGCAGCGCGTCGGAACCGCCCAGGCGCGCGAGGTCGACGTTCGCTTCATCGCCTCCACCAACCGCGATCTGCGCTCGCTCGTCGCCGACGGCGGCTTCCGCGAAGACCTGTATTTCCGCCTCAACGGCATCACCATCGACATCCCGCCGCTTCGCGAGCGGCAGCCGGAGATCGAGTCGATCGCGAAGGATCTCCTCGCGAAGGCGTGCGCCGAGGCCGGTCGTCCTCCGCTCGACCTCGGCCGTGAGGCCATCGCCCGGCTCGAGAGCTACGAGTGGCCGGGGAACGTCCGCGAGCTCAAGAATGCCATCGAGCGCGCGGTGCTCCTCTCCGCCGGCGACTCCATCGATCCGCAAGCGGTGCCCGCGGGCGAGCACGTCGGCGATGCCGCTGCAGGCGCGCGGCTCCGTCAGGACCTCGCCACGTTCGAGCGCCAGCGCATCGTCGAGGCCCTCGAGAAGTGCGCGGGCAACCAGACCAAGGCCGCTCAGCTCCTGGGCATCTCGCGTCGTACGCTGGTCTCACGTCTCGGCGAGTACAACCTCCCGCGCCCGCGCGGCGGCGGCACGAAGTAGCGACTGCCCGGACCGGCGTTTCGGTCGCCGGCGTTTCGGTCGCCTGCGTCCCGTGTGGTACGATTTTACAGGCGGCGATGCGCGAGCAAGCTCCCTCAAGAGGCCGCCTCGTCGGCCGGTACGTCGTGCACGACCGGATCGCGGCCGGTGGCATGGCGACCGTCCATGTCGGCCGTCTGCTCGGTGCTGCCGGCTTCTCGCGCACCGTCGCGATCAAGCGACTCCACGACGCGTACGCGAAGGATACCGACTTCGTCGCGATGCTCCTCGACGAGGCACGCCTCGCGGCGATGATCCGTCATCCCAACGTGGTGCCGACGCTCGACGTCGTCGCCGAAGAAGACGAGCTCCTCGTCGTCATGGAGTACGTGGAGGGCGACTCCGTCGCTCATCTCACGAAGCTGACGCTCGACGCGGGGCAGCAGGTGCCCGTGACGTTCTCTGCGGCGATCGCTGCTCAGACGCTGCACGGGCTCCACGCGGCACACGAGGCGCGCGACCGGAACGGCGAGCCGCTCGGCATCGTTCATCGCGATGTGTCTCCGCAGAACATCCTCGTCGGCATCGACGGCGTCTCGCGCGTGCTGGACTTCGGCATCGCGAAGGCGGCCTCACGCGCGACGGCGACGGAGGACGGTCAGCTCAAGGGAAAGACGGCCTACATGGCGCCGGAGCAGCTGCAGCACGGCGCCGTCGATCGACGCACCGACGTCTTCGCGGCGTCGGTCGTTCTGTGGGAGCTCCTCTGCGGACGGCGGCTCTTCTTCGCCGACTCACCGGCTGAGATCATGGCGCGTGTGCTCACGTCGCCCATCGAGAACCCGCAGAAGTACGCGCCGCACGTGCCGCCCGAGCTCGCTGCCATCACGTTGCGCGGGCTCGATCGCGATCCGGCGGGACGCTTCGCGACCGCCGAGGAGATGGCGCTCGCCATCGAGGACGCCATCGCGATGCCGCGTCCGAAGGACATCGGGTCGTGGGTGTCGACGATCGCCAAGCTCACGCTGGAGGGGCGGGCGCAGCTCGTGCAGATCGTCGAGGCGTCGTCGCACAAGATGCCGGTCGGGCAGCAGACGTCCGATCCGGTGCTCGCCAAGGCCATCGAGGAGGCGGAGCGACGCCGCGAGAACGCCGAGATGGCCACCGACGTCGGCGGTCGCATGGTTGCGGCGATCGAGCCGCAGGCCCGTTTCCTTCCGCAGCCGCTCGTCGGCGTACCGCGCGGCGTCGGCGACGAGTCGACCGGCCTTGCGACCGTGCAGAGCACGATCCATCCGGTGAAGCAGCGGCCGCAGACGTCGCGCGCAGCGATCGCGCTCGCCGTCGGAGGCGGCACGGCGCTGATCCTCGCGCTCTCGATCGCGCTCGTGCTCTCGAGCGGTGCGCTCGGGAAGCCGCGCGGCGATGCGACGCCTCCGCCCGGCGCCACCGCCACCGATCCGGTCGTGACCGCAGCGCCGGGGCCTTCGGCGTCGACCAGCGCAGCGACCGCCGCGGGCACCGGGAGCGCGCCCGTTCCGAGCGCCGCGGCATCGACCACGAAGCCTCCCTCGCCCACCACGCGGCCGCCCGTCGGCACGCGTCCGCCGCCGTCGCCGACCAAGAAATGCGACATCGATTATTTCTTCGATGCGCAGGGCCACAAGCACTTCAAGCCGGAATGCGTGGGTCCTTGATCGTCGGCATCGACCGGATCGTCGGCATCGACCGTATCGGGCGCTTCGCGTCGCTCGCCGCGTTCGCGCTGGTCGTGCTCGCCACGTCGCCGGCGCTCGCTCAGCGTGCCGGCGCGAAGCCGGCGCCCGCCGTGAAGGGCGGCGCGAAGGCCGCGTGCCTCGCGGCGCACGAGGAGGCCACGACCCTCCTCACGCAGAAGAAGCCGCATGCCGCGTACGACAGGTTCCTCGCGTGTGCGCGCAGCGAGTGTCCCACCGTCGTTCGCAAGGAGTGCGGCGATCAGCTGGCCGCGGTGGAGAAGGACGCGCCTACCGTTGCCCTCGAGGCGCGTGACGAAGCCGGCGCCGACACCACCCTCGTCAAGGTCACCATGGACGGCAGCCCGCTCGCCGAGCGCCTCACCGGCTCCGCGGTCGACGTCGAGCCAGGCGAGCACGTCTTTCGCTTCGAGCGCGCCGACGGAAAATCGATCGAGCAGAAGGTCCTCATCGTCGAGGGCGACAAGAACCGGAAGGTCGTGGCGGACTTCGCATCGCTGGTACCGCGGCCTCCGACCGGCGCAGGCGACAGTCGACCGCTGACGCCGCACGAGCCGAAGAAGATCCCGGCGCTCGCGTATGTCGCGGGCGGCGTCGGCATCATCGGGCTCGGGGGCTTCACGCTCTTCGCGCTGACCGGCAAGGGAGCGGAGAAGAACCTCGCGTCCTCGTGCAATCCCAACTGCACCAACGACCAGCTCAGCTCGGTGAAGCGTGACTACCTGTTCGCGGACATCTCGCTCGTGGTCGGTGTCGTCGCCGTGGCCACCGCCGTCATCCTCGCATGGCCGGCCCTCACCGACGGAGGGTCGAGCACCACCACCGCGAGCATCGCGCGACGGAACGCGGCTCCCCCGTGGATGCCACGCATCAAGGTCCGGGCACTGCCATGACGCGCCCGCGCTCGCGAAGCTTGATTGTGGCGAGTCTAGGCGTAGCGGCGACTGCCGGCGTCCTCTTCGCGTGCACGCTCACGCAGTCGCTCGACTATCTCCAGAAGGGCGACGGCGGCGCGGGCATCGGCCCCGTCATCGAGGGCGGCGGACCGACGGGCGACGGTGGCGCGGACGGCGGTGGTCAACCGGCGCCCGTCTGGGAGGTGACTGGGCTGACGAAGCCCGGCCTCCTCGTGGTCGATGCGACGAACGCCTACTGGGTCACCGACGGCAAGGTCGTCTCGGTTCCGAAGGCAACGGGCGGCATGCCGAAGGTGCTCGGCAACGTCCCGCCCAACACCAGCGCGCTCGCCGTCGACGGCGATCCGGCCGGCTTCGTCTTCGCCGCCGTCGGCACCGACGTGCTGCGGATGCCGAAGGACGGCACCGGCGCGGCGGCCGCGGTGGCGGTGTTCGCGCCTGGCTCCGGCGCCACGCCCGTGAACGCGATCGGCGCCGACGGCCCGTCGCTCTTCGTGCTCCAGTACTCGGTGAACGGCCTGGGCGTCGACGCACGCATCCTGCGCATGGCGAACGACGGAGGCGCTCCCGCGGACATCTCCGGCGACGGTGGAGCGACGACGATGACGCTCGATCCAACGAGCGTGCTCTGGCTCAGCGCAAGTCCCGACAGGTCGGAGATCGTGCAGCACGCGAAGGGCGCGCCCGCCGACGTGAACAGCGCGGTCTTCAGCCTCGGCCCGGACGACGGGGTGCCGACGCTCTCCAGCGAGATCGCGGTCGATGACGCCTTCCTCTACTGGATCACCACCGACTCCACGGCAACGACCCCGATCATGGTCTCGCGCAAACGCGACCCGAGCGCTTCCGTCGTCACGATCTACCTTGGCAAGCCCGACGAAACGCTCCGGCATCTCGCCGTCGATGAAAAATACGTCTACGCGCTCGAGACCCACGGCTCGACGTTGCTGCGCGTACCGAAGAGCGGCGGCGATCCGGTCGTCTTGCTCTCGGGGCTGAAGCAACCGAGCGCGTTGGCGGTCGACGCCACGGGCATCTACGTCGCCGAGGCCGTCGTCGGAATGACCGGCCGCGTCTTCAAGATCGCGCGTTAGCGCCGCGCTAGCGCGCAGTCACCAGGTACCGCGGAGGCCGGCGCCGTAGGCGGGAACGCCGCCTTCGCGGGTTGCCGAGCTGCCGACGACGCCGCCGAACGGCGTGATGTGCGGCTCGTTGCGGCCCGCGGGTGCAACGGGCGCGGCGGCGCGCTCGCGCGTGAGCAGCCAGGCGATCGAGCCTCCGACGAGCATGCCGCCGGCGGTGGCGGCGACGAACCCGCGAGTCTTGTCCTCGGTGACATTCTCGAAGACGAGGGGGCTGCCCAGCGCAGCGCCCGCGGCGGCACCGAGGCCAGCGCCGAGATCGACGAGGAGCACGCGGGACGGTGACACCTGGACGAAGGTCGCGAGCGTTCCACCGGCGACGAGCCCGATGGCCGTGCCGTAGCCCGCGCCGGTATAGGGCGTGCGATTCTCGATGTCGCCCGCGTAGAAGAACTCCGCGAGCGCGCCGAATCCGAGACCGAGCACGGCGCCCGAGTTGACGAGCACGGCGTCGCCCTCGTCGGCCTTGCCGCGGGTGAGCTCGAGGGTGCCGAGCCCGAGGCCGATGAGCCCGCCGCCGACGCCCCATGCATAGCGATCGGTCAGCGGCGTCACGTGACGACCGTTCGCGATGGCCACACCGGCGGCCGCGCCCCACCATCCTGCGCCAGCGAGCGTCCACGCGTCACCGGTGCCGACGTCCCATTCCTCGGCGACGAGGAGCGCGCCGCCGAGACCGATGCCGGTGCCGAGCGTGAGCAATGGATAGAGGAGACGAGGGTCCTCGGAGCCGCTCGAGCGCTGGACGCTGTACGCCGTAAAAGCGCCGAAGAGCGCGGCGTTTGCCGCGAGAACGGCGCGTCCCGGAGAGCGCAGCGTGTTCATCACGCCGGTGCTGGCGGACTCCTGCGGTCGCGGCCCGGTCTCGCTCGAGCCGGCGGCGTTGGCGAGGAGATCGCGGAGGAGCACGAGCCCGCGCACGGACACATCGGTCGCGGCGACCTTCTCGACGCGAACGCGCAGCTGCTTGCCCTTGGGTGGCACCGCGACGATGCGAAGAATGAACGTGTCGCCGCCCGCGGGCTCGAGGCGTGCGCTGACCACCCACGTCCCGGGATCCTGCGGCTCGCCGCGCGCGTTCGACCTGCTGGCGCGCTCGATGAGATCGAGCTCTCGCACGCGCCCGCCACTCGGTCCTTGATCGGCGACGTCGAGCGTGAAGCCGAGGTCCTGCACCGCGTCGCGCAGCGTGGCGTCGAGCTCCTGCGCACGTGCGCCGAGCGCGATGTCGGCGGCGGCGGGCTTGTGCGGTGTGGTCTGGGCGGGCTCGTCACCGGCGGGCGTGAGCGTCGGCCACATCACGATCGGCTTCTCGACGGTGGTGGGCGGACCCGGTGGCGCGACGTCGGTGCCGGTGCTCGCGCCCTCGGGCGGCGTTGACTGCGCGGCGGCATCGCGAGCGTTCATGCCAATGATCGCGAGCGCTCCGAACGCGACGTGCAGACGACGAAGCGTGGCCACGTTCAGAACATCACGACGCCGCTCAACCAGAGGTCGACGAGCGTGGTGTCGTCGACCGAGAAGCGGCGTCCGGGCAGATCGATCACCTGCCGGTGGTTCGGGTTCGGGATTCCGGTGGCGCTTCCGCCGCCGGCGCTCACAGCACCGGAGCGACACGGGCCCGCCGCGCCGGCGTCGCCCTTGCCGAGATCGGGATTGCAGGCGTCGGCGGAGGTGACGAGATGACTCTGCGAATAGGTGAGCCCGACGCCGGCGTTGAACTTCACGTACTCGCCGGCCTGCCAGGTGGCGCCGATCGAGCCGCCGAACGATCCGTAGGCTTGCTGATCGGTGATGCCGCTGAAGAAGACCTTCGCGGCGTTGGGATCGGCGACGCTCGAGAAGCTTCCGTCGGCGGCGGCGTGATACGCGCCGGGGTTGGGATCGCGGAGCGAGCGCGCCTGCGACGAGCCGAGCGCGTCGAAGAGCTCCGAGTACTCGCGACCAGGGGAGTGGTACGTGCCGCGCATCTTGAAGTCGAGACCGAAGCGCTGGAAGGCCTCGCGGTTCTCGAAGGGGAAGACCTCGGTGCCGACCGTGAACGTGCCCACCGTCGGCGGCCGGCTGAGGAGCGTGCCGCGCACGTCGCTCGTCGCGCCGAAGTCGCTGTTCGACTGCGGCAGATCGATCTTCATCGCGAAGCCGAGGTACGGCTCGATGTAGCCGAAGCGGCGCGCGAAGATGGTGTGCACGCCGAGCGTGGTCATGCCGCGCGAGAGGCCGGGCTCACGGCTCGGGCCGCCGGGATTCGCGGGATCGGGGCACTTGATGGCGGCGTTGTCGTTGCACGCGTGGAGGCGCGGTCCGATCGCGAAGCGCGACTCGGCGCCGATCACCCACGTGGGCTTCGTCTCGTCGCGCACCTGGTTGAAGATCGCGTAGTTCAGGCCGACCGCGAGCTGATCGAGGCCGCTGCGGCTCGGGCTCTTGAAGGGCACAGTGAAGAGCTGATCGCCCGCGGGATCCTGGAGGCGCTGCGGGTTCGCGCTCGACCCGTCGAGATCGCCGAGCTCGCGCGAGTCGGAGAGGACGATGGGGAGGCGCAGCGACAGCGCGAGGTCCCTGTAGATGCCGATGTCGCCGCCGATCTCGAGCGTGCTCGTTCGCTGGCTATAGCTGGCGACGTTCTCGTTGCGCGACGTGAAGCCGCCGCTCGAGAGGTTGCCCTGGCCGAGCGAGGTCTCACGGCGGATGTTCGCCGACTTCCACTGCTGACGGAAGGTGAGCAGGAGGTTGATGTCGATCGGATCGTCCTTGTCGAACGCGTCGATGACCGTCGTGTTCTCGCCCGTCTCTTCGAGGAGGCGCGGCTCCTTCGCGGACACGGGCTCGTCGGCGCGCGCCTCGCGAGCGAGCGCCCCGACGCTTCCGAAAACAAACGCGAGAGCCGCGAACGCAGCCGTCACGATGCACTGCCGCCCGACCACGCGCATCTCTCCGCAAGGTAACACCCTTCCCCGAAGGCCGTCACCATTCGACGCGAGGCGGGCGGCTGCGCGGTCGACGGGGTGAGGCGACGTCAGGGGCCGCCACGCCAGCGGATGCTGGCCGCCGTGAGCCGGGCCTCGTCGAGGGGCGTCGAGCCGGCGAGCGCGACCCGAACGGCGGCCACGGCGCACGCCGCACGGGCGACGCCGCGCGCGACGACCGACTCCTCGGCGAGGTCGCCCAGGTTCCTTGCGCCTCCGGTAAGCATGGCGGCCGCCACCTTCTGGACGGCGTCGGCCGCGTGCTCGCAGGCTGCGAGCGCGGTCTTCACGCCGGCCGCGCCGTCGATGGCGCCGTGAGGGTGGAGCGCGAAGGCGTGCCGGCCGTCGATGCGTTGCCATGTGGCGGCCTTGCTCGCGCCTCCCGTGCCGCCAGCGCCGGCGCCGGCGCCGGCGCCGGGGTCGACCGGGGCACCGCCGTCGACGGCGACCTCGACGACGGTCACGTCGGAGGCGACGTAGAGCTGCGCGCTGCCCAGCGATGATTGCAATCTGCACGCATCGCGCGCGCCGGTGAAGCGATGGACGCCGGAGGCCCAGCGCGCGACGCCGCATGCGGTGGCGACCCACTGCTCGGCGCCAGGCGACTCGCCGCTTCCAGGGAGGCCGATCGCGCTGCCTTCGCCGACGAGCGCCACGTCGCCGCCGCACGCGCGCACGCGACCCGGGCCTTCGAAGCGAAGCTCACGGCCCGTCTCGAGCGTGCGAGCGGTGAAGCTCGCATGCGCCGGGAGAGCGAGCCACGTGGTGGCGTCGGCGGAGGCGGGCGGGCCGTTCTCGCTGGCCATGATGCGGCAGAGGGGGAGAGAGGCGGAAGAAGAGGGGAGGGGGAGAGGGGGACCGGAGTCGGGCACGGGGACCGCCACGGTCATGGCCACGGACGCGTCTGCGCTCGCACTCGCGGTTGGTTTGGCGTCGCAACCCCACGCCACGCTGGTCACGAGGATCGCGACCCCGATGACGCTCGTGGGGGCGCTACCGCCGGCCGAAGGGGGCCGCATGCTCGCCTCCCTCGATGCCCGGGAAGATCTCCACGGTCACGTCCTCGGTCACGTCGGATGCGCTGAGCTCCTGCTTTGCATGGCGCAGCTCGCTCGAGGTCTGATCGAGCCGATCGGCGAGCACGCCGAGGAACTGCCACAGCATCTTCACGGCGATCTCGTGTTCGCTGCGCAGCAGCTCGAAGAAGTCGGTGCGCCGGATCACGATGAGCTCCGCGCCGCCGTCCGAGGAGACCGACGCCGAGCGAGGCACCGCGCGAATGAGCGCCATCTCGCCGAAGTGCTCACCGGCGCCGAGCCGCGTGAGGGTCTCGCCACCGCGCGACACGCTGACCTTGCCGCTCAGCACGATGAAGAGCTCGTCGCCCTTGTCGCCTTCGCGGATGACCACCGCCTGGTCGTCGTAGCTGCGCACCTCGACGGCCTGCATCACGCGAAGCAGCTCGCGATCGCTGAGCCGCGCGAAGAGCGGCATGCGGCCGAGGACCTCGCGCTTGAGGGCGAGGCGCTTGGCGCGCTCGTCGTCCTTCGCTTCGCCGCCGAGGCGCACGAGGACGACCGTGATGTTGTCCTTGCCGCCACGGCCCTTCGCGAGATCGACGAGCGCCTTCGTCGCGCTGTCGCCGTCCTTGGCGACGTACGGTGCGAGCTCGTCGGTGGACTCGAGGTACCCCGTGAGACCGTCGCTCGCGAGGAGGAACTGGTCGCCCGGGAGCACCTCGATCATGAGCGTGTCGACGTCGACCTGCTCGTAGACGCCGACCGCGCGCGTGATGGCGTTCTTGTGGCCGACCTTCTCGATCTGCTCGCGCGTGAGCTTGCCGCGCTTGATCAGCTCGTTGTAGACGGTGTGATCCTCGGTGACCTGCTGCACGCCGCCGCCGCGCGCGAGGTAAATCCGGCTGTCGCCGACGTGGGCGATGAAGCCGCGCGTGCCGAGGATGATGAGCGCGCTCAGGGTCGTGCCCATGCCCCGCTTCTGCGGATCGCTCTGCGCTTCCTCGTGGATGCGCGAGCACGCGCGATGCACGGCGTGCTCCATCAGCGCGAGGATGTCCTTGTTCGTGACCTGAGAAGCGCCGCGCGCACCGATCAGGAAGTCGGAGAGGAGCTCCTTCTCGCGCTTGATCTCCTCGTGGATGGTGCGGACCGCGATGGCGCTCGCCACTTCGCCGGCGGCATGACCGCCCATGCCGTCTGCCACCATGAAGAGCGAGAGCTTCTTGTCGACGAGGAAGTTGTCCTCGTTGTGCTCGCGGACGTTCCCAACGTCGGTCGCGGCGAAAAAGCGAATGGCTTCCGTCGACATCGGCGACGTCGATGATAGGCGTTGATGGGTCGACAAGTCGACTCTGACAACGAACCTGTGCGCGCGCGGCTTACACGTGCCGGCGCGGACGACGTCGCGAGGCCGCCACCACACCGGCGATCGCCATGAGCGCGAAGGCGCATCGCGAAGCCGAGCCGCTGGTGGTGTCGCCTGCGGGGCGGCGCGATACGCTGCATCCGCCGGCCTGATCGGTGGCGGCCGCATGATTGCTGCTGTCGTCACCGGTGACCTGCGCGCCGGTGGTCTGTGCGACCCCGGGCATGTCTGCAGGCGTGCCAGTCGCGGGATCCGTGGGCGTCGATGTCGAGGGCGGCGTGCTCGTGGGCTTCGTCGCGGTGTGGCAGACGTCGTCCTGGCCGTTCGGCTTGATCTCGCAGGCGCCGGCCCCGT